>CAZPTW010000448.1:0-2914 GCA_964589235.1 uncultured Smithella sp.
GTCCACCAGGCCTTTCTCGACCCAGGCTTCAAGCTCCTCTTTTTTTCGCCCGGAACGAACGGTGCGATACGCAGCGGCGATCGTGACATCCGCCCCCCGCTCTCTGAGCGTCCGCGGTAAAATGTCTCGCGCCTTTTCCGCCCTGGGAATCAAAATTTTCCTCCCCTTGATGTCCATATCGGCAAACGCTTTTAAAAGGCCTTCAGCGATAAATTCATCCGGCACCAAATCCACACGGATTCCTCTGTTCTCGATTTGTTTTGCCGTCGCCGGGCCGATACAGGCTATCTGGACGCCCTTGAGACAGCGAACGTCTTTCCCCCTATACCGCAGCCGGTCAAAAAAGAAATGAACGCCGTTGGCGCTGGTAAAAATCACCCAGGTGAAGCTTTCGATTTGATCCATCGCGTCATCCAGCGTTTTCCAATCCCGGGGCGGTTCGATGGCAATCGTGGGGAAAGCTATCGGTCGAGCCCCATGGGCGGCAAGCCGCCCGGCCAGGTCATCCGCCTGCCGCTCTGGACGCGTGATGACGATGCCTTTGCCGAAAAGCGGTTTGGTGTCGAACCAACGCAACGTGTCACGTAAGGCGACCACCTTGCCCACGACCAAGATGGCAGGCGGCTGAAACCGGCCGGCCCTCGCCAACTGGACGATGTTGGAGAGCTTTCCCGTGAGCGTCTCCTGCTCAGGCAGCGTGCCTTTGCGAATCAACGCGGCCGGCGTCTCGGGAGGCTTGCCGTGAGCGATCAGCGCCTCGACAATCCGGTCCATATTTTTGACCCCCATCAAAAAGACCAGCGTTCCGATCCCGGAAAGCGCCTGCCAATCGATATCGCTTTTTTCCTTCGTCGGGTCCTCATGTCCGGTAATCAAGGCGACGGTGGAGGTCACCCCCCGGTGCGTCAGCGGAATTCCCGCATAAGCGGGTACCGCAATCGCCGATGTCACACCGGGAATGACTTCAAACGGAATCTGCCGAGAAGCCAGCGTTTCCGCTTCTTCCCCCCCTCTCCCGAAGATGAACGGATCCCCGCCCTTGAGGCGAGCGACCGTATATCCGTCCGAAGCCTCTTTGATCAGACAGGCATTGATTTGATCCTGTGAGAGGGTGTGGTCACCTCCCTGTTTCCCCGCGTAGATCACGCGCGCGGTTCGTGACGCGTATTGCAGGAGCTCCTCATTGACCAGGTTATCATAGACGATCACCTCCGCCTCTTGCAAAGCGTTGACGGCCTTGAGCGTGATGAGTCCCGGATCCCCCGGTCCAGCGCCGATGATGTAGACTTTACCGGATTTCATGCCAGCCCCTCGAGGAGTTCCCTGCCGCCTCTGTCCAGGATCATCTCAGCGAGCTTTCGGCCCATGGCTTCGGCTTCATGAAGCTCTCCCCAGACTTTATCCCGCACCCACCGGGTCCCGTTCGGAGCCGCCACCAGACCCTCCAGCGCGAGCCGGCCGTTTTCGATCAGACCATAGGCGGTGATCGGAAGGCGGCATCCTCCGCCCAACGCCTTGAGATAAGAACGTTCCGCCGTCACCTCGACGCAGGTCGGCGGATGGTTGAGTTTGGAACAAAGCGCAAAGAGGTTTGCGTCTTTTTCGCGCACCTGTAACCCCAAGGCCCCCTGCCCGACTGCGGGAAGCATGATCTCCGTCGGCAAAAACTGTGTCACGGCGTTCACATAGCCCAGCCTCTTCATTCCCGCCGCTGCCAGAACAACCCCCACAAGATGCTCCGTTTCTATTTTTTTCAATCGCGTATCGATGTTGCCCCGAAGCGGAACAATGTCCAAATCCGGCATGAAGGCTTTCAACTGCGCGCCGCGACGCTGCGAACCGGTGCCGATTCTCGCCCCTTTGGGTAAGTTTTCAAACTTGATCCCCTCACGGCTCACCAACACGTCGCGCACGTCTTCGCGCTTCATGATGGCCGCAAAACAAAGCCCCGACGGCGTCTTCCCGGGGACATCCTTCATGCTATGAACAGCCACGTCAATGTGACCGGCAAGAAGCGATTCTTCGATTTCCTTGACAAAAGCCCCCTGCCCGCCGATTTGAGCCAGCGAGACGTCCTGCAAAATGTCTCCGCTGGTTTTGATGACGCAAATTTCCGGCCGAAGGTCCGGGGCGATTCTCCTCAACTGGTCCACCACCAACTGGGTTTGCACCAGCGCCAGTTTGCTTCCACGTGTTCCGATTTTAACGTTCATGTTGATCCCAATGTCTCCTATGGCTCAGTCGTTCTTCCCAAACGATCGGTGGGTTGATACAAGAAACGGTGTTGAACCGCTTCCCTCCAGCTAGTCATCCAGCCGAAAGAGCTGCCTCGCCGCCGCGACGATATCCTGCGAATTCAGCGACGCGCTTTCTTCCTTCATCACCGTCACAGGCGTATGCAGGATTTTATTGACGACGCCTTTGACCAGGGCCTCCACCTTTTCCCGATCGCCGTTTTGCAGGCGTCCCATCCAGTGCTCCGCCTTATCCAGCTCCAAACGAACAATGTCCTCCGCTTTGTTCCGAAGCGAGACGATGGTCGGAACGGCCTCCAGCTCTTTGAGCCAGTTGCTGAACTGCGCCACCTCCTCCTCGACGATCTGTTCGGCGCGAATCGCCTCCCGGCGACGGTTTTTCATGTTTTCATCGACAATCTCCTGCAAATCGTCGATGTTGTAAAGATAGACGTTTTCCAATCTCCCAACCGACGGATCGATATCACGCGGAACGGCGATGTCGATGAAAAACAACAACCGGTTCTTTCGCTTGCGCATGGAACGCCAAACCATTTCTTGAGAAACGACATACGTCGGCGCTCCCGTGGAACTGATCACAATATCCACATCACAAAGCATTTCGTCAAGAGCGGCGAGATCCACCGCTTTCCCGTGAAATTTTTCCGCGAGAACGGCAG
>CAZPTW010000449.1:0-2910 GCA_964589235.1 uncultured Smithella sp.
GACATGTTGAAAAATCCGCCCCACCAGGTTTTTCAATCGCTGCCTGGCTGATTCCGAAGTCTGGGAAGGCCGGGCGATGGCCTCATCGATCATGGCGCAATGGGTCTGCATCAGCTCTAGATAAAGGCCTTCTTTATTTCCAAAATAATAATACAATGACGGCGCGGTGATACCCGCCGCATCGACAATCTCCCGGATCGTCGTCGCGGCATACCCTTTTTGCGCGAACAGATTCAAAGCCGCGTCCAGAATTTGGTCCCTGGATGTGGATTCCAACGGGTTTTTCCCGGGATTGCCCTTTTTGTCGGCCATATTTCCCCTTGACATTGCTGTCTGATGGTGCATTCTATCTAACGCTTGTTATAGAAGCGTCAGGAGGTAATATAGAAGTTAGGGCTTTCGTTTGTCAACCACAATAAGAAAAATCTCGGAGGTTTTCAGTATGGAACGCATTTGGATGAAAAGCTGGCAAAAAGACATCCCCACGACGTTAACCTTTCAGCATGGCAAAAAACCCATTCACGAGTATTTAAGAATCCGAGCCCAAGAGACGCCGGATAAAACAGCCATTATTTTCTATGGACGGGAAATCAGCTACCGCGAACTCAACGAGGCGTCCGACCGGTTTGCCAATTATCTGCGGCAAAACGGCGTGAAAAAGGGCGACCGCGTCGCCATTTTCATGGCCAATTGTCCCCAATACGAGATTGCGCACTTCGGCGTACAAAAATTGGGGGCGATTGTCTGTCCCTGTTCACCTTTGTTTAAAGAAATGGAATTGACCTATGAACTCAACGATGCAGAGACGGAAGTCCTTGTGACATGGGATATCTTGATGCCGATTGCCGGCAAAGTCATCGGCAAGACCGCCGTCAAAAACGTGGTGGTCACAAACCTCAACGATTACTTGCCTGAAACACCGACCCTGCCTTTAACCGACGCGATGAAAATCCCCAAGCAAACCGTTCCCGGAACCATCGATTTTATGGAGATTGTCACAAAAGGCGATAAGACTCCGCCCCATGTCGATATAGATCTTGACAATGATATTGGTCTGTTTCAGTATACCGGCGGCACAACGGGTTTGCCCAAGGGGTCGATGCTCAGCTTTTACGCCGCCTTGTTCAAAACAGCGATGGTCTGCACGGTCACGGGCATGAACCGAGAGACCGTAAGCCTCGTTTCGATGCCGATCTTCCATATTGCGGGCATGGTGGCCGGTATGAACAGCTGTATCTATGCGGGGGCCACACAGGTCCTTTTCACTCAGTTTGATATTGTGGCGACGATGGAAGCCATTGAGCGTTACAAAGCCAACTTTTGGTATAGCGCCGTCCCGATGAATGTCGGCATCATGAAACATCCGGACGTGAAGAAATATGACTTGTCCAGTATGAAATTGTGTCTGACGTCTTCCTTCGGTATCGCGTTGACGGAAGAAATTTCCCGCCAGTGGGCGACTTTCACCGGGGGGGGGACGTTGCTGGAAGGGGCCTATGGACTAAGCGAAACGCATACAGCCGACACGTATGTGCCCCGTGACAAGGTGAAATACGGGACCATGGGGATTCCCGCCTTCGAGGCGGATTTCAAGATTGTCGATATCAACGACCGGACCAAAGAGATGCCCTTGGGAGAATCCGGAGAGATCGCCCTGAAGAATCCCGGTGTTTTCAAAGGGTATTGGAAGAAACCGGAGGAGACTCGAAACACGCTCATCGACGGTTGGGTTTATACCGGCGATGTGGGCAAATTTGACGAAGATGGTTTTTTGTATCTGATGGGCCGTGTCAAAGAGATGATCAAGGTGTCTGGGTTCTCCGTTTATCCGGAAGAAGTCGAAGCGATGCTCAACAAGTATCCGGGGGTGGCCCAGTCCGCGGTGATCGGTATCCCCGATCCGCAAAAGATGGAAGTGGTCAAAGCTTTCATCGTCATGCAACCGGGGAAAACAGCCACGGAAGAAGAAATCAAAGCCTGGGCCAAACAAAACATGTCCGCTTACAAGGTGCCCGCTCAAATTGAATTCCGTGCCTCTTTGCCGCTGCTCGGCACGGGGAAGATTCTTCGGCGGGCCCTGAAAGAAGAACAACCGAAATAAATTTCGACAGGGAGTATGCAAAGATGACGACAGAAAACACGACTCACAATGATCGGCAGCCGCAAGGACCGCCCTCCGGGCAGTCCAAAACGGAAAGCGGCGCCATACGGCCCGACTTGGCGGAAGTCATCCGTCGACACGCGTTTACGCTGGATGAAAACCGTCCGGACGCGGTCGCCAAAAGGCGGGAGAAGAATCAGCGCACGGCCCGCGCCAACGTGATGGATTTGTGCGACGAGGGAAGTTTTATCGAGTACGGCGCGCTGGCGATCGCGGCCCAGCGGAACCGAAGGAAAATCGATGACCTGATCGCGAAAACCCCTGCCGACGGAATGATCGCGGGTGTGGGATCCGTCAATGGCGCCTTGTATCCCAAGGACAAGGCCCGCTGTATGGTGCTGGCTTACGATTACACGGTTTTGGCGGGAACGCAGGGATTTTTTAATCATAAAAAAAAGGACCGGATGCTGCATCTGGCCTATGAACAGCGTCTTCCGCTCGTCTATTTCGCGGAAGGCGGTGGTGGACGCCCAGGGGATGTCGATGCGGAAGGCGTTATGATCGCCGGACTCGATTTGACGACGTTTGGTTTATTCGCCCGGCTGAGCGGTCTTGTGCCCATGGTGGGGATCGTTTCAGGATTTTGCTTTGCCGGCAACGCGGCGCTTTTGGGATGCTGCGATGTCATCATCGCCACCAAGCAGTCCAGCATCGGGATGGGCGGCCCCGTCATGATCGAGGGCGGCGGTTTGGGGGTTTTCAAGCCGGAAGATGTCGGGCCGATGGAGATTCAGACGCAAAACGGCGTC
>CAZPTW010000450.1:0-2893 GCA_964589235.1 uncultured Smithella sp.
TTCCAAATCCTTGTTGGTTGCGGCCAGCACCCGCACATCCAAATCGATCACCTTGTTACCGCCGACGCGTTCAAATTTCTTTTCCTGGAGAATCCTTAAAATCTTGGCCTGCGCCTTGAGACTCATGTCGGCCACTTCATCCAGAAAAATGGTCCCCTCATGCGCCAGATCAAATTTCCCCCGCTTTTTTTCCGTCGCGCCGGTGAAAGCGCCTTTTTCGTGGCCGAACAATTCACTTTCGATGAGTTCCTCGGGAATCGCCGCGCAATTGACCTCGACAATGGGTTTGTGGGAGCGCCGGCTGAGATGGTGAATGGAACGCGCGACCAGCTCTTTTCCCGTTCCGTTTTCTCCCATGATCAAAATCCAGGCGTTGGTGGGAGCGACGATGCTGATCATTTCCTTGAGTTCCGTGATCAAGGGACTGCTTCCAGTCAGTTCGTATTGATGCGCGACTTTCTGTTTCAATAAAATATTTTCTTCTTCCAAGCGCACGACGTTGAGGGCGTTGTTCACCAAGATGATCACTTTATCGAGAGAAAGAGGTTTTTCAATGAAATCAAACGCCCCGAGTTTGGTCGCTTTGACGGCGGTTTCAATGGTTCCGTGTCCGGACATCATGATGACCAACACATGAGGGTGCGCCGCCTTGATGGCTTTGAGCGTATCCAATCCGTCCATCCCCGGCAGCCAGATATCCAGAAGCACCAGTTGAGGCATCTCTTCGGCGACAATTTTCAGCGCCTCTTCGCCGCTTTGAGCCACCAGAATTTGATACCCCTCGTCCTCCAAAATGGCTTTCAGCGATTGGCAGATACTGATTTCGTCATCTACAATCAGAATGGTCTCGTTCATAAAGATCTCTTCTTGTCCTTGATGTATAAATTAAACTTCCACGACCGGCAACTGAAAAGATACGATCGTCCCTGTCGGATAGTTGTCGTTGATGCTGACTTGGCCCTTATGATCCGAAATGATGGAGCTGACTATGGCCAACCCCAGTCCCGTGCCCGACTTCTTCGTCGAAAAATAGGGTTCGAAAACCTTCTGTTTGTAACTGGCCGGCACACCGGCGCCGTCATCCGCCACCGCGACGGTCACTTTCTTCTTTGATTCGTCATAACGGATGATGACGGCGATATGTCCTGTCTTTTTATTGATCGAGGCCACGGCGTTGTCCAAAAGATTGATCATGACTCGATTGATCTGTTCGGCATCCATGTTAAAGCGGGGGAGATTTTCCGCCTGCCGGAAATCGAAGTGAATGTCCTTGTGAGAATCGACGAAAAGCGCAACCGCTTCGGCCACAACCGCATTGAGGTCATTGGGCGCGAGAGTCGTCACCGGCATTCGCGCATACCGGGAAAATTCGTTGACCAAATTTTTGAGAACTTCCACCTGATCGATGATGGTTTGCGTACACTCCTTGAAAACCGACCCGTCTTCACCCAGTTTATCCCCGTACTTTCTCTGCAGGCGCTGCGCGGAAAGCTGGACCGGTGTGAGCGGATTTTTAATCTCATGCGCCATGCGTCGGGCCACTTCGCGCCAGGCTGCGGCGCGCTCGGCTTTCTGCAAGGCCGTCAAATCTTCAAAAACGACGACGACGCCCGAATCGTTCCCTTCTTCATCCTCGATCATCGTGAGCGTCAGAAGCACCGTAATGGCTCTTTCCCGAAGCATCAACTCCAGTTGTTTCACTAAAATCCGTTCATTGTTTTCTTTCATCTCCTCGACGAATGAATCGACCAGGGCCAGATGTTCATCCAGCAGAAACTCCCGATAATTTTTGTGCAGGAATTGGGTGGTGTCAATTTCCAGCATGGTTTCCGCCGCACGGTTGATCGTCGTGATGATGCCGTTTTTATCGATGGAAATGACGCCGGCTGAAACGTTGCGCAAAACAGCCTCCATATATTTACGCCTTTGCTCCAAGGAAATGTTGGCTTCCTCCAAGGACGTTTTGCTCTTTTTGAGATCATCGGTCATGGAGTTGAACGACTTGACAAGCAAACCGACTTCGTCATCCGCTTCGATCTGAATTCGACTGTCTAAATCCCCTTGGGTAATGCGGTTGGTCGCCGTCACCAAATCCTGAATCGGATGGGTAATACTCTTGGCCAACGATAATCCAAACCACGTCGCGAGGAAAATAATCACCAGCGTGACGATCGACAACGTCACCACATAGTTAAATTTGATTGGATTTTTCAAAAGCTTGATCTGGCCGTACTGTTCGGAGGCATCGGCAATACTTCGAAGCTTATCGACAAACCCCTGGGGGACGCTATAGGCGACACTGACGCGGCCGATGACTTCGGAGGCCACCGCATAAGAAAAAACGGGAGCGACACCGACAATCGCTTCGCCCTCGGGCGTCGGCGCCACCAACGCCACCTCTTTGCCCAAATAGACATCCTCCAGCATTTTCGGTGAAAGCTTCACCGGTTTCAGCGCGGGATTCTCGGCGTCTTGAAAGACGAGACTTTCTTTTTTGAAATCGAAATACACCTCGACCATCCCGACCTTATAACTTTTCTGACGCTGGTTGATGAAACTGTTGAGATAATCGGCTCTGGCCGTTTCATAGAGGCGATTTCGTGTGATATCCGTGCTGATCTGTCGGGCGTTGTATTTGGCCATCTCTTCGGCCTGCGTATAATAAACCTGAGCCACTTCAAGCGTGCGGTTGAGCGCGTCTCCGATTTTGATATTGAACCAAAATTCAATGCTGTAAGACAGAAAGTTGATCGCAAACAAAAACAACAAGATATTCGGGACCAACGAAAGCCCGACAAAAGCCGCAACCAGTTTCGTACGCAGCTTGGAACCGATCACCCCCTTGCGCCGTTCAGAAAACAGCTTGAAAACGTTTCGGACAATCAGAAAAAGC
>CAZPTW010000451.1:0-2635 GCA_964589235.1 uncultured Smithella sp.
GTGTTGCCATCGTCCCGGTCGGAATGGAGGCGAGTCCAACGGTGAAATTCTTGAAACGAAGAAGGCTGTTTTCACCGGCAATGGTCGCCTGCAGAGTTCCGTATTCGATGAAAATGGTGGCGTTGCTCATATCATAATCAGGGGCGATATTGGAAACGGTGACTTTGGTGTTGGTGAGTACGAGCGTTGTGCTGGTACTGGAGTCGGAATAGGTCAGCGACCCCGACACCGTCACGGCTGAAGGGGACGAAAGAACGCCGGTGACGGCCACGTTTCCCGAACCGTTGAGGGTCACCGTAGATTTTTTACAACTGTTGAATGTGACATCGCTTTTAAAGTTGACCGCTTCTTCGAAGTTGTCTTCCGTAAGAGGGTCGGGGCTCGTCCAAGACGCGTTTCTCAGGACCATCGTCCCGCCATCAGGACATTCGACCGTACGCGAGTAACCAATCGGAAAACTGCCTGACGTGTAAGAGGTAGTGCCTTATTCGTTTTTTTTCAAGGCCGTTGTGGTCATCATCAGAAGGCTGCCGATCGGGGATTGAGTCATCGAGGCGCCCTCCGATGAGGTCGCGGGGGAAATGATTCCGGAGATTCCTTGAAGCGCGTTGGCGATATCCAGAGCTTTCAAAATACCGGCTGCGGCCTTTGGCGAGTTTTCCGCCGTGAGAGCGACATTTGTCTCGGGGACCTCTCCTCCCCCTCCTCCGCCGCCGCAACTCCAGAAAGCCAGTGAAGCCAAAACGACAAACACAAATATCCATAATGCAAATATTTGATTTTTTTTCATAACAACCCCTTCTTTCCGCGAACAAAGCAAACAAAATATATTGACAGGTATATAGAACTTTCCTATATGTTTCGTCAAGGAAGGAAATGTCCTGACAATCAAATTTGAAACGACCACTTTTGCCGCTTCGCGAGAGATGTGTCAGCCGGTGAACGGTTTTAGGAATGTCCATGATTGAATTACGGAATGTGAGCAAGACCTATTTCCAGGGGAGACAGGAAATTTGGGCGCTCAATCATGTGTCTTTTCGCATCGGAAGTGGCGAATTTCTTTCCATTATGGGGCCCAGTGGTTCAGGAAAGAGCACACTTTTGAACATGATCGGAGGTTTGGATCAACCGAGCTCCGGAGAAATTTTCGTCGACGAGAAACCCTTGCACGGCATTTCAGACGACGCGCTCACGATGATTCGGCGTAAAAAAATCGGTTTTGTGTTTCAGTTTTTCAACTTGTTGCCGATCCTCAGCGCCGTGGAAAATGTCGGCTTGCCGCTTCTTCTCGATGGCGTTCCTTTTTCCCGGATTGAGAAGAAAGCCTTGACTCTTTTGGAACGAGTCGGTTTATCAGATCGAGCGACGCACCGGCCGGAACAATTGTCGGGAGGTGAGATGCAGCGGGTGGCCATAGCCCGGGCGCTGATCACCGACCCGGCCGTGTTGCTGGCCGACGAACCGACAGGCAATCTGGATTCTCATATCAGCCAAGACATTTTGGCGCTCTTGAAAAAGTTAAACCAGTCAGGCCAAACGATTGTCATGGTCACCCATGATTCTCATGCCGCCTCTTTCGGCAGCCGCATGATCCGACTCAATGATGGATGTGTCACGGAAGACATCGCCATCCCCGGGAGTCTTTCATGACGCTGTGGAACTTGCTGGTCCATATCAGCATAAAACATTTTCAGTTGCGCAAAACGCAGATTTTTATGGCGGTCGCCGGCATATGCCTGGGGGTTGCCGCCATTGTCTCGATCGGTGTGGTCAATCGAAGTATTCTTTTTTCGCTTCAGGATTCATTCAACCAAATCACGGGGAGAGCGAAGATACAAATCACCGCTGCGCAGTCCGGTTTTCCCGAATCGCTCATCGAAAAAGTGCGCGAGGTTCGGGGGGTTGAGTCCGCCGTTCCCGTGATCGAGGCCGACGGCATGCTTGTCGAAGGCAAAGAACGTTCCATCCTGATTTTAGGGGTGGATGTGCTGATCGATACGCAGGTACGGGAATATAGCCTCGCCGGAGAGACGGCGGATGTGCCTGATCCACTCTTGTTTTTAGCCAAGCCCGACTCCATTTTGGTGACCAAGACCATGGCGGAGCGAGAGGGGTTCAAGATCGACCAGAGGATACAGATTCAAACGGTCGAAGGCATCAAGACCTTCCGCATTCGCGGTATTCTCAATCCGGAGGGACCGGCCAAGGCAATGGGCGGAAATCTGGCGGTCATGGACATTTATGCCGCTCAGGTGGCCTTTGGAAAAACCAACCGCATCGACAGAATCGATGTTTGTCCACGGGAAGGAGAAAACGCAGAATCCCTCCGGGAGGCCATTAAAGCGGTGCTGCCGGAAGGATTCAAGGTCGATACGCCGGCGGGACGCACCCGGCAGGTCGAGGCCATGATATCGAGATTTCAAAATTGATTCGACGTGATCAGCTACCTCGCGATATTTGTCGGCATGTACCTGATCTATAACGCGGTGTCCATTTCCGTGGTCAACCGCAGAAAAGAAGTCGGTATTCTGCGGGCGTTGGGCTGTCGGAAGCGCGACGTTATGGGGCTGTTCTTGGCGGAAACGATGATCATGTCCGCTGTGGCGTCCGTGTTGGGTATCTTTTTAGGGTTGGG
>CAZPTW010000451.1:2645-2892 GCA_964589235.1 uncultured Smithella sp.
ACTGGTCGGGGTTTTTGGGAAGATCATCTCTTCGGCTTTTGTCCGAACGTCGGCGGACTCTATTCATATCGATGGTGTTTATCCTCTGAGATCAAGCATCAGCAACTGGGCCTTCACTTCATCGGACCCTTCCGCTTTGAATTTCGCGTTGCCGTAAAAGAGCGTGCCTTCGACGCCGATGTTCGGACCGATCCAGTAACGGCCGGAAACACCACTCATCATGTCGCCGAAAAAGATCCCCTGATAA
>CAZPTW010000452.1:0-2848 GCA_964589235.1 uncultured Smithella sp.
AGACGGCGTTGTTGATAAAGATGACGGTGATGTTCTCGCCGCGGTTGGCGGCGTGAAAACTTTCCGCCATGCCGATGGCCGCAAGATCTCCGTCTCCTTGATAGGAGAAAACCAGGCGGTCGGGAAGCGCCCGTTTGATACCGGAGGCCATGGCCGGTCCACGGCCGTGCGGCGCTTCAATCATGTCCACATCAAAATAATTGTAAGCCAAAACGGCGCATCCGGCCGGAGGGACGCCGATCGTGATTCCCCGAAGGTCCATCTCGTCGATGACTTCGCAAATCACGCGGTGGGCGATGCTGTGGCCGCAACCCGGGCAGTAGTGGTAAATGTTGTGTTTTAGACTTTTGGGATGCTGAAAAACGATTTTTGACATGTTTATCGAATCCTCGACCATTTAATCTTTTTTCATGGACATTTTGGCGACCACATTGGCCAGTTCCGCGGGCGTCGGTACGGCGCCGCCTGGACGTCCATGGAAGTCGATATTGGCATAGCCTTGCAAGGCCAGACGGACGTCTTCGAGCATCTGGCCGGTGCTCATTTCAAACACGACAAAATTTTTTATTGTCGACGACAGGGTCCTGAGCTTCAGTTCCGGAAAAGGCCAGAGGCTGATGGGACGGAACAGGCCGACTTTCATGCCGTGTTCGCGCAATCTCTTGATGGCTCCCTTGGCGATCCTCGCCGCAGTGCCATAGGCGACAATGACCATATCGGCGTCGTCGGTCAGGTGTTCTTCGTGAAGCGTCTCGTTTTTCATGATGACCTGATACTTTCGCGCAAGCTTCCAGTTATGTTCTTCGCTGTCGATCGGATCCAGAAGCAAACCACGGATGAATTTGCTTTTGCCGGTTCCCGCGCCCCGGAGCATGAATTTTTCGGGGTAACGACGGGGTTTGGGTTTCTTGAAAATGACCGGTTCCATCATTTGTCCCATCATGCCGTCGGCCAGAATCATCACCGGCGTGCGGTATTGGTCGGCCAAATCGAAAGCATCCATCGTCAAATCGGCCAATTCCTGGCAAGTGGCGGGGGCCAAAACAATTGTCCGGTAGTCGCCATGACCGCCGCCGCGGGTGGCCTGAAAATAATCCCCTTGAGAGGGACGGATGTTTCCTAACCCGGGACCGCCGCGCATGATGTTGACAATCACTCCGGGAAGCTCGCAGGCGGCCATGGAGGAAATGCCTTCCTGTTTCAAGTCAATGCCCGGGCTCGAGGATGACGTCATGACCCTCAGGCCGGTCGCGCTGGCGCCCGCGATCATGTTGATGGCGGCGATTTCGCTTTCCGATTGAATGAAGACGCCGCCCTCGGCGTTGCGCATGTGTTCGGCCATATACTCGGTGAGCTCGTTTTGCGGGGTGATGGGATATCCGGCGTAGAACCGGCAACCGGCGCGAATCGCTGCTTCACCGATGATATTGTTTCCTGACATCAAGACTTTATTCACGGTATACCTCTATGGCAACATCCGGGCACATGGTTGCGCAAATCGCACATCCATTGCATTCCTTGGATTCATCCACACAAACGGGATGGTAGCCCTGCACGTTGAACTCTTTGGATGGCGCAATATGACCCTTGGGGCAGAAATGAATACAGAGATGACATTCCTTGCACAGTTCTTTTTTGATTTTAATATATCCTTTCACACTCTGTCCCCGAATTCATGATTGCTCAAAACGCGATTGCGTTTGGCGGATGCTATCTGTCCCATAATGTTAAGATTGTCAAGCATTTTTAGACGTCTGGGCGGTTGGAATCGGTTCGGTCAGATTTTCTTGATCTGAAAGCCTTCCAGTTTGATGGCGACCGAGCGCTGCAGCAATTCAATGGAAACGACGAAAAGCTCTTTTTGTGGATCCGCTTTGACGACTGTTCCTTCGATGCCGGCGAAGGGGCCGTCGATGATTTTCGCCGCGTCGCCCGCTTTGGGGTATTGGATGGAGAAGATCTCCACTTTTTCATGGATCAGGCGCTGGATCGCCTCGATTTTTTCATCCGGCACGGCGATCGGTTCGGCGTTCTCTTTTTTCCCCAGAATCCGAACGACGCCATACGTCTTGAGAATGGTCAATTTGGTTTCATTGTCGAGAACGGCGTCGACAAAGATGTAACCGGGAAAGAGCGGTACGAATATTTTTTTCCTCCGGTCTTTTCGCTTGCTCCAGACCTCTATCTCCGGTAAAAAAGACACCAGCCCCTTCTGGATAAGACCATGATGGGCCTTGTATTCATGTCGGCTTTTTGTGTGAACGGCGTACCACGGCATAAAAAACCCTTTGGATGAATGTTCCCGTGTGAAACGACGTCCATCCACTATAGCATGTGTTTGTTTTTTGCAACGGAGAAAAAATGAGCGTCCTGCGCGTCAATGGTTTGAAACTGTCTTTGGATGAAGGAGAGGACCAGTTGGCTGGCAAGGCCGCTTGGGCGCTTGGAATCGCACCAGATGAAATCGTTTCGGTGCGCATCCTCAAAAAAGCGTTGGACGCGCGTCGAAACCGGCCTCCCCATTTCGTCTATGCGGTGAAAATCGTTGTAACCGGCTGCATCACGCCGCCGGATCGTCTTCCGGACGGCGTGCGGATTTTACCTTTTCGGGAGGATCCCGTTATCGATCCTTTACCCCTTCGTTCAGCGGTTCGGCATCCGGTTTTTGTAATCGGGGGCGGACCCGCGGGTCTTTTCGGCGCGTATGTCTTGGCGCTGAAAAAAGTTCCAGTGGTGCTGCTGGAAAGAGGTCGTCCGGTTGAAAAACGCACGCGGGATGTCGAAACCTTTTGGCGCAAAGGCGTGCTTCATCCGCAAAGCAATGTCTTGTTCGGTGAGGGTGGGGCGG
>CAZPTW010000453.1:0-2839 GCA_964589235.1 uncultured Smithella sp.
TGGAGTATCTGGGCGCCTTTGTGGGGTTGGGGAACTTTTTTTATGACGCATTCTTTCGTCTTCGGGGGGTCAAGCCGGTGGACTCGGCGATCGTGATTGTCGCCGTGGACGAAATTTCTTTAAAAAACCTGGGGCAATGGCCGATCGCCCGGCGTCATTGGGCCCGCCTTTTGGACCGCCTCCACGCGGCCAAAGCGGTGGGGTTCGATATCCTGATGACGGAGCCGTCCGGGGACGACCCGCTTTTGGCCCAAGCCGTGAGGCGGCATGGCCGCGTGGTTTTTCCCGTCTATTTGACCCAGGATGCGCGATGGATGGAAGTACCGCCGGTTTTGGAGCCTCAGGGGATTGGTCACATTCATCTGGAACAAGATATCGACGGCGTGGTCCGCAGTGTCTATCACACCCTGTACCGTGACGGCCGCGCGTTGCCTTCCTTTTCCTCGCGCCTCTATGAGTTGGACGCGGGACGTTCTTTGGCGCGCCAAAACCCCGGCGCGTTTCCAAACGACCGGCCGTCGATTTTGCAGAGAGATTTTTTTCGAATCAATTTTTACGGACCACCGGGCTCTTTTGCGACTGTGGCTTTGATCGATGTTTTAAGCGGCAAATATCCACCCGATTTTTTCAAAAATAAAATCGTGTTGGTCGGCGTGACCGCCACCGGCTTGGAAGCGGGCGTCATCACCCCTTTCAGTGAGCGACGAAACTACATGACAGGTGTCGAGACGCACGCCCACATCTTGAACAATCTACGCCATGGCCGGGGGGTTTTCGCCGTCGCGGCTTTACCCGTGTGGGCTTTGGCGTTGGTTTTCTCCGGTTTGATGTTCCTGGTGATGCTTCATATTCAAGACTGGCGTGTGATGGCGGTTTGGATTTTCGCCGTTTTATGCGCGGTCACGTTTTCGTTTGTTCTTTTTGCCGGAACAGATGTGTGGTTCAATCCGGCGCCGTTTACGATTTTGCTCTTCTTGGCCTTCTTTTTCGCCTACGTGATCCGGATGGAGGCGCAAACCAGGATGCTCGCGGCCGCAGGCGACCTCTGGAGAGACACGTTCGACAGCATCGACGAGGCGATTTGGGTAACCGACCGAGAGGGGAAAATGCTCAAAAGCAATCAAACGGCAAATCACTTGTGGTCGGATGACACCCTTCGGAATATTTTGTCATCCGGCGTTTTTGCGAAAATTCCGTCACTGTCCGGGGGGCCCTCCGGGACGGGGAGCGACACAACATCATCGGGCGGCAAGCTGACGGATGAAATGGTTGACGACGCCTCCGACCGGCATTTCACGATCAAAGTCATTCCGCGTCGGGCCGATGGCTTGACCGCGTCCGGATTTGTCGTATGCGTGCGCGATGTGACCCAAGAGCGTCGGGCGGAGAGGGAAAGGCAGAACTTGGAAGCAAAGCTCATCCAAGCGCAGAAAATGGAAGCGATTGGAACCTTGGCCGGCGGCATCGCGCATGACTTCAACAACATCCTGATGGGCGTTCAGGGGTATGTCTCTTTGCTGATGATGGAATATGCCAGGGAGGATCCTCGATTCCTCAAATTGAAGAAAATCGAGGAGCAGGTGCAAAGCGCCGCCCGCCTCACGCGGCAGCTTCTGGGCTTTGCCCGAGGCGGAAAATACGAGGTGAAACCGGTCGATGTCAATGCGATCGTGAAAAACAGCGCCGAGGTCTTTGGGCGGACGAAAAAACAAATCGGCATCTCCATCCGTTGCCAGGAGGACATTTGGCCGGTGATGGGCGATGCAGGTCAGATTGAACAAGTTCTCTTGAATATGTACATCAACAGCTGGCAGGCCATGCCCAACGGCGGGGATTTGTTTCTGGCAACCCGAAATGTCCATCTCGGCGCTCCGGAAGCGGGTGGTCGGGGGATCAGGCCGGGAGCTTATGTTAAAATTTCCGTCACCGACACGGGAATTGGTATGGATGAAAACACCCAAAGAAGGGTCTTTGAACCTTTTTTCACCACCAAGGAACCCGGTCGCGGAACGGGTCTGGGACTGGCCTCCGCGTATGGTATCGTCGCGCGACATGACGGTTTGATCGACGTGGAAAGTGAACCCGGAAAAGGATCGACGTTTCACATTTATCTTCCCGCGGCGGAGGTGGCTCAGCCGGAGAGGGGCCCTGAAATCGAGAAGGAACTGCAAAGAGGGAAAGAAACCATTCTCGTGGTGGATGATGAACCGATGAACACGACGGTGATGAAAGAAATTCTCGAAAGCCTCGGGTACCGGGTTCTCTGTGCGGGAAGCGGTCAAGAAGCTTTGTCCATCTACATGATCAAGCATAAAGACATCGATTTGGTCATTTTGGACATGATCATGCCCGGAATGGGCGGCGGCGCCGCCTTTGACGCGATGCGCGAGATCAACCCCGGCGTGAAAGTCATTTTGTCGAGCGGCTACAATCTCGATGGCGAGACCCGAAGGATTCTCGACCGGGGATGCGTGGGATTTCTGCAAAAGCCGTTTTTGATCCACGAGCTGGCGGATAAAATCAGAGACTGTCTGTAAGATCCTCCCCTGTATCAAAATCCTTTCAGGATCGAAAGAAAGGAGACGGACAAGGGGCAAATCGTCTTGAGTCGGCATCGCCAGGGCCGTCTTGGAAAGACGATCGAAGATGCCGGCCGGTCGAATATCGGCCAGCCGGCGTCCTTTTTCTCAGAGCGTCCTCTCCAGTTCTTTGACGGCCAAATCCTGATAGGCATGGTAAAAGGTTCGGCAAAAGGTATCCCGGCGGCGGCACACGTCTGAGGTGGCCTCATCCATTCCAAACAGATTCGGGTGCTTAACCGGCTCTTTCAACTCTCCGG
>CAZPTW010000454.1:0-2829 GCA_964589235.1 uncultured Smithella sp.
AAGCGGCCATAAACGCAGTCATCAAGATGAAGCTGGGCATGGTGAATTTGGCCGGTTATGAGAACCATTATCCGTCCGAGCTTTCCGGCGGCATGAAAAAAAGGGCCGGCATCGCCCGCGCTATGGCGTTGGATCCGAAAATCTTGTTTTTCGACGAATTGTCCGCCGGGCTCGATCCCGTGACGGCCGTGGAACTGGACGATCTGATCATCAAAACCAACGAAGCACTCGGTGCCACGATGCTGATTGTCACCCATGAGCTCGAGTCTATTTACAAAATCGCCCATCGGGTGTTAATGTTGGATAAGGACGCCAAAGGCATCATCGCCGAAGGGAAACCACGGGATTTGAAAGAAAAGGCCACCGACCATCGGGTGAAACGTTTTTTTCTTAGGCAGTTGCCTGACACCGTCAAAGCAAAGAGGGATTATGTCCGCTAAAAGTTCAAAGTTTCTGATCGGCCTGTTTGTGATTGCCGCCTTTTTGATTATCGCCGGGGTGATGATATGGATCGGCGCGGCCCGCGTTTTGATGAAAGGCTCACTCTATGCCGTCTATTTTGATGAATCCGTCCAAGGACTTCAGGTGGATTCGGCCATCAAATACCGCGGTGTTGAAATCGGTAAAGTCGAACGCATCGATGTCGCTCCGGACTTCCGTCTGATCGAAGTCTTGATGAAGATCGAGCTGGAGGGGGATTTGGAAAACAAGACCATCGCCTCGCTCAAAACCGCCGGCATCACCGGCATCGTTTTTATTGAATTGGATCAGATTCAGCCCGGTGAATTGAGCAAATCGCCGAAGCTGAGTTTTAAATCCGCCTACCCGGTCATTCCATCTCGACGGTCGGACATCAGCCGGATTTTATCCGATACGGGGGTCATCATCGAGAGTGTCAAGCGCATCGACTTTGAGGGCATCTCAAATCAGCTCAAACACACGTCTCAGGCGATCGAAAAATTCATGACAGGCAAACGTCTGGACAATATCATGAGCCACTTGGAATCCACGTCCGCTCATCTTGACGACATCATTGCGAGAGTCGGAAAGACCGTCTCCGAGGGGAAAGTGGACAAGGCCATGGATGAAACCCTCGTGATTCTTTCAGAGGCTCGCCAATTGATCCGCCAGACAAAAAACGATATCGCATCTCTGCGCATTCAAGACAAAGCCGAAAAGACGGATCTGCTTCTGACCGATCTGGACAAGAAGACCCGAAGCATCACCGCTGTTCTTCAGGATACCTCTGAAAATCTGCGCACGACATCGGAAAACCTACAAAAGCTGTCTGACAGCCTCAACCGTGATCCGTCGGAGTTGATTTTCTCGAAACCGGCGCCTCCTCGGAAACCGATGGAGGAAGAAAGGAAAGGACAATGAAAAATTTCTGCCGGACGTTGAAGAAGACATCACGCTTTTTGATCCCGATTCTGTGGGCCTTGCTTTTATTTTTTACAGGCTGCGCGGGCACGGGCAGACCGCCTTATAACATCGATACCTATCTGCTTAGCTACCCGCCGCCGGTGGTTATGCCTCAAAAACCGATTGCCGCCGCCATCAAGTTCAACCGGTTTTCCATTGCCGCTGTCTACAATTCGGTCAACATGATTTACCGAGGCGACGCCCACAGCGTCGATTCTTTCAACTACTCCCGGTGGGCGGTGAACCCGGCGGATATGATCGCCGACCGTTTGGCGTCCGATTTACGCGCCGGTGGCTTCTTCCAGGCCGTTTTCTCGAGACATGATGTGGAAGAAGGTCGTTTTATCCTCGCCGGCGGCGTCGAAGACTTTTATTTGAAAACGGACGGTCCCATGAAAAAAGCTGTGGTCGGCTTGGTGATTTCGCTCATCGATGCGCGTGAAATCCGGTCTTCAAAAAAAATTCTCTTTCAGAAGAAATACAAAAGGGAAGAGGTGCTCGAGGAAGCGTCCCCCAAAGGATACGCCCGCGCCGCGAGCCTGGCCGTGAAGGCGCTCTCCGAGCAAGTCATCAACGACGTCTATCAGGCGGCGAAAAACGAGATGCCCTGAAATCGAGGTGCCCCATGAAAGAAATCACGTTGCAAACCGGAAGCCGCATCGACATGATCGATATCACGGACCGCGTGCGGAGAATCGTTCAGGAAGAGGGGATCGAATCCGGTATTTGCCTGGTTTTTACCCCTCACACGACCGCGGCCGTCACCATCAATGAAAACGCCGATCCGGATGTGTTGCGCGATATGATGACCGCTTTGGACCGGGCGGTTCCGCTTTCCGCTGATTACCGGCATGCCGAAGGCAACTCGGCGGCTCATGTAAAATCCTCCTTGGTCGGCGCATCTGAAATGGTCATCGTCGAGGAAGGCAGGCTGGCCTTGGGCGTTTGGCAGTCCCTGTTTTTTTGCGAATTCGACGGGCCCAGGACGCGCAAGGTGTACGTCAAAGCCGTCGCGTCTTAAAGATGCGTCTTTTTGGGGTGTATCGCGAAAAGGTTTACCCGGCAGGCGCCGACGCGCGTCTTACACCCCGGTTTGATTTTTCATTCCGGACAGACGATAGGTTGTTTAAAATTTTCCTTGAAGAAATCTTGAAACATTCGAGGCAAAGGGGCGGTCAAGACCAGCAGACGTTTTGAGTCGGGATGACTGAAAGCCACCCGCGCGGCGTGCAGCGCCGTGCGGGGCAGCACGAGGTGTTTTCGCAGTTCGTCGGTGAGTCCGTTTCGGACGAATTCAAGAAAGAAGTCCGGATCGCAACCGTAGAGTTTGTCGCCGACGATGGGAAAACCCGCCGCTTCCAGGTGCGCACGAATCTGATGGTGACGTCCCGTTTCCGGGAAACAGGA
>CAZPTW010000455.1:0-2826 GCA_964589235.1 uncultured Smithella sp.
GCGGCGCAGCACCTCATCTCTCTCTTAAAAGAGGAGCATACCCAACTTTTGAAGAATCTTCCGCCAAAAAAAGTCGACATCAAGGTGATCAACGCAAGTGGATCGGCAAATGAAAAGTCCTAAATGGCTTGAGCGAGTCGTGTTTACCGATCTGACGGAGACGGTCCTCTTGCTCTCGCGCTCCGTTTTCCGCTGCGTGTCCGCGCGGGAGCGAAGAAAAATTCGCCGTGATCGAACAACGAGACGTTGCACGCGTTTTTTTGTGGATTATGTGTCTTCAGAGTTTGAATATTTGCGATCGTGACAGGCGTCGCAAAGTCGGAGGTTGTGTGATGTTTCCGGATTTTGCCGGATATAGGCATCGATTTGCCGCCGATAGGCTTCATCGTTTCGCATTTTTCCGCAGGTGGCGCAAATCGGCAAAAGGCCGCTTAGCTGTTTCACTTTTTTCATGGCCAGCTGAAGTTCCACGATGAGCAATTCTCGATCTTTTTCTATCTGTCTGCGCT
Organism: uncultured Smithella sp.; assembly: GCA_964589235.1. GTDB lineage: Bacteria > Desulfobacterota > Syntrophia > Syntrophales > Smithellaceae > UBA8904. The sequence goes on from CAZPTW010000455.1 coordinate 510, forward strand.
CGGTGATGTCCCGAGCGACAACCCAAAACCCCGATGGATTGTCGCTTTGATCCTTAATCAGCATCAGCTTCAGCTCGACCGGAAACACCGATCCGTCGCGTCGGCGATACTCCTTTTCGTAGATGTCCGAAAAACCCTTTGACAAAACCTGTTTTTCCAAAATTTCAGCGTCCAGGCGGCGCCATTTCTCCGGTGTGATATCGACCAGATTCATTCCGGAGAGATCGGCGAATGGATCGCCCAGCATGTGCGCGAAAGGCGCGTTGAATACCCGAATCGTTCCATCCAGATCGGCGCGCGCGCAAGGATCCCATAAGGCCTCAAGAGGAAAAAGGATAGGCTTTTCGGAGGGTTCTGGAACGCTTCGGCAGGCGAGTTTGCCCTCATAATCCTGGATGATTTTTTTGAACGTTTCTTCCAGGACGTTGATCTGGTGCTGGAGTTCCTCAAAGGGGTTGTCTTGCCGCATGAATTCGGACCCTCCTTGTCGATATTCCAAACGACTGACGGGTGGATTGACATGTTTTCGAAATAATCCAAATGATTAAACAGGAATATTGACAAGCTTTCATGCTTTGTTATCGGCAATTCGGATGGATGCTTTAATTTTACGAGGGTGGGGGTGTGTCCGGGAAACGTCGGCCGATCTTGGTCGATGTGAAAGAATATTCCGCTCTTATGGGGTTCGTCGGCAAAACCCCTCCTCTCGGATGGATTCAATCCTACCGGCGATTTTTTGCGGCGGCGAGACTCAAGATATCGTCGACCAGGCAGGGGCCTCATCCCCCATTCCATTTTCCCCAAGGTTTTTTTTTTCGGCCATGTGCATGTCAGTGATCGCGGGTTCGGGCGATCCAGTCTGTCTGCGGGAGTTGAAGACCGCATGGATCAATCTCTCGATATCGGGCATGACAGTATCTTCTCGACGGGGTCGGCCCCCGGCCTTGTTTGCCCCCCAGGGTCTCAAGGCCAAGGTTGCCCGTCAACGGGGATGAAATGAGACGCATGGAGAGCAATGAGACCACCTTTCTTCCGTCTGTCCTTGTTGGTTTGTCGATGGGGCTGCCCTTTCACGATGGTTTAAGGGATTTTGATCTTTCTTCTGTCCGGATTCGGGTTCGGACGATAGAAGATGGCGATGTTGCCGATCAAACCGACGATCTCGCTTTTTGTCGCTTGGGCGATTTCTTCGGAGATGGTCTTTTTTGCCTCCTTGAATTCCACGAACTTGACTTTGATGAGTTCATGGTCGTTTAGCGCCTGATCGACCGACTTCAAGAGTGACGCGGTCGACCCTTTCGCGCCGACGAGGATAACGGGCTTCAAATGATGCGCTTGGGCGCGGAGATACTTGCGTTGCGAGCCTTTTAGAGGGTCCATCGTGTAATCCTTCGGGTTTTTTAAGCCTTGTATAACACAGGGATCGCCTTTTAAGAACTGGATAATTCGGTGGATATATCTTGTGAATTCTGTCATGATCCATCATCTACTGGAAAGGAGGTTTTCCCGTATGGCCCCTCAAAAAAGGTCTTTGAAGAAATCCCGTCTTCCATTTGATCCGGACTTCGGCGCTGCGGTGGATGCCGTCAAAGCGCTCGCCTCCGGCGTCATTTCGTCGAGGGAATTGACCGAGCATGTCTTTGGCCGCATCAAAAAGCATAACCCCAAGATCAATGCCTTCGTCACGCTCAATGAAGAGCAGGCGCTCGCACGGGCCCGTCAGGCGGATCGCGCGCTGGCCCGGGGGAAAAAGTGGGGGCCGCTCCACGGTCTGCCCATTTTGATTAAGGATCAATTTGAGACGGCCAATCTGAGAACGACGTGCGGGTATCCGGAATTGGCCAACTATGTCCCGGAGGACAATGCCCCGGCGGTGCAAAAATTGCTGGAGGCCGGCGCCGTCATTGTCGGGAAGACCAACACGCCCATCGGCGCAAGCGACATTCAGACCTACAACAAAATTGTCGGAACCACCCATAATCCATGGGATCCTTCCAGAACCTCAGGCGGATCGACCGGTGGCGGCGCGGCGGCGCTTGCCGCCGGTTTGGGATTTCTGGAATTGGGGGCCGATCTGGCGGGCTCCATCCGCACGCCGGCGAATTTCTGTGGTGTTTGCGGACACAAACCTTCGCTCAATTTGGTCTCGTTTCAAGGCGCGATTCCCCCGTTGCCCTCACCGGTGACGCGCGGTGTCAATCCTGCGGGGCTGCACGACTTGGCGGTTGTGGGGCCGTTGGCGCGCAAGGCATCGGACTTGAAACTCGCGCTCGGCATCATCGCCGGTCCCGCCCCCGAAGACGCGAGGGCTTACCGG
>CAZPTW010000456.1:0-2814 GCA_964589235.1 uncultured Smithella sp.
GCTCCGAATGGACATCGCCTCGATCTTGCTTTGCGGTATTCTGGCGGACACCTTAGTCCTCCAATCCTCCACAACAACGATGCAGGACCGGGTAATGGCGGAATATCTGGCCAATATAACCAATCTGGACATCGACGAATTGGGGAGGGACCTTCTCATCGCGACGAGCCATATCGCCGGTCGAACCGCCGAAGAGCTCATCAAACAGGATATGAAGACATACACCGAAGGGGAATTTTCGTTCACTGTGAGCCAGATCGAGGTGGAGGATCCCCATGAAATTCTCTCCCGAAAAACCGAGTTCATCTCGATCTTGGAAACCTTGAGACGATCTGGCGACAGGCTTTTTTCAGCGCTTCTCGTGACCAGCATTACGGAACTTTCCAGCCTCCTCTTCGTTGCGGCGCACCCCAACTTCGAGGCGTCTATTGGACTGCCGCGTCAGGAAGATTTTGTCTACACCATGCGTGATGTCGTTTCACGAAAAAAACAATTGATGCCGATTCTTTCTGAAATCGTTGATCGTTATCGACAGGGACAATAAGAACAAAACAAGATTCGATTAGTTTTTTACTCGGTGCCTCCTTTGCGTATTGAAAGAGCATAACCGGCTGGAATCTCCGGTCGATCATTTCCTGGGTAAAAATCCAGGTTGGTCGTGCCGTTTTTTCTTTCGAAGAATCGAAATGGGGTCATCCCCCTGCACGCGATTTTTTCTTTTTTGAATACGGCTTCTGGACTGCGCTTTGCGATATCGGAACCTTGCCCGAGAATGCCATAAACATCGAAAATAATTTTTAAAAGCGCGCCCAAGTAGCGTGTCGACATCATTTTCGACGCCTTTGATTTCACGCCTGGATTGTTTTATACTAGGCCGATGAAACCATACATTTTGTTTGAGCACACCGCCGATATCGGCATGGAAATTTATGGAGAAACCCAAAAGGAGCTTTTTCAAAATGCCGCATGGGCCGTCATGGATGTCATGATTAAAAAGAAAAACGGAAGACCTCTCCCCGAACAAACTCGAGCCATCGAGATCGAGGGAACGGACGCGGCTGATTTATTGGTCAATTTTCTTCGAGAAATTCTATATCTGTTCAATGGAAGGAAAGTGATTGTCGAGGCATGCAACATCAAGACAATTCAATCTCAAAAAATTGAGGCCATCTTGACCGAAATACCATTCGATCAAAGAAAACACGCCATAAAGAGGGAACTCAAAGCCGTGACATATCATCTTTTGAGCGTCACAAAAGAAAACAAAAAATGGAAGGCACGGGTGGTTTTCGATGTCTAAAATGGTTTTGGAAAAAATAGACGATTACCGATGGTTGATCCCTCAAACAGGCGCGATGCGAGTACCCGGCATTATTTTTGCCAATGAAAAAATCCGCAGTCTATTGGCCTCCGATGAAAGTCCCAAACAAGTCGCCAATGTCGCCCAATTACCGGGTATCGTGAATTTTTCGTTGGCCATGCCGGACGTTCACTGGGGATATGGCTTTCCCATCGGAGGGGTTGCCGCCTTTGATCTCGACGACGGTATCATTTCACCGGGCGGCGTGGGTTACGATATCAATTGCGGCTGCAGACTTTTAGTGGTTGATCTGACTTTGGCCGATATCCAAGAACGCCTTTCGGATTTGACACTCAGTCTCTTTGAGAATATTCCCACCGGTGTCGGGTCCACAGGCCGCATCAAGCTTTCCGCCAAAGATCAAAAAAAGGTGTTGGAAGAAGGCGCCGGCTGGGCGATAAAAAATGGTTTTGGTTCTTCATCGGATCTTGAAACGACCGAAGACGGCGGCTGTATCGAAGGGGCGGATCCCGAACAGGTTTCGGCACGCGCGCTGGAGCGGGGAAGAGATCAGCTCGGAACCCTGGGATCGGGAAATCACTTTTTGGAAATTGAAGTGGTCGAGGAGATCTTCGACGAGGGAGCGGCTCAGGCATTTGGATTGCGTAAGGGTCAGGTTGCGGTAATGATTCATACGGGGTCTCGTGGGCTCGGTTACCAGATTTGCGATGACTATTTAGCGCTGATGGTCAAAAAACAATCAGAGACCGGCATCGTTCTTCCGGACCGGCAGCTGGCATGTACCCCCCTAAACTCGCCTCGCGGCAAACACTATCTCGCGGCCATGGCCTGTGCGGCCAATTATGCTTGGGCCAATCGTCAAATTCTGATGCATCTGACGCGAGAAGTTTTTGAAAAAACACTTCGTCTTTCTCCTCGAGAACTGAAAATGCGTCTGGTCTATGATGTCTGCCATAATATTGCGAAGATTGAAACGTTTATGATCCATGGCCGATCAAAAAAGCTCTGCGTTCACCGAAAAGGCGCCACCCGCGCTTATCCGGCGGGTCATGAAGCCATTCCGCTTTGTTATCGACCCGTCGGACAGCCGGTCTTAATTCCTGGCGACATGGGAAGCGGCTCTTACGTTTTAGTCGGACAAGAGAAAGCCTTGAAGGAAACGTTTGGCAGCGCATGCCACGGGGCAGGACGCGTAATGAGTCGGACCGAAGCCGTCAAAAAAAGCCGGGGCCGCTCCATCAGCCGTGAACTGGCGGATCGCGGTGTGCTTGTCATGGCCGAAAGTAAAGGGACTTTAGGCGAAGAAATGCCGGAAGCCTATAAAAATTTAGATGAAGTCGTCGACGTCATGCACGCAGCCGGTATTGCCAAAAAGGTGGCAAGACTAAAATCCGTTGCCTGCATCAAAGGGTAAAGTGCGTCAAAAAACCTATTTTTATGGTTCTTCCGACTTTGTTGTGCATAAATTAGGGTACTTTTTTATCCTGAATGAA
>CAZPTW010000457.1:0-2809 GCA_964589235.1 uncultured Smithella sp.
TGGAAGGGTGGCAACGCCGGTCACATCGGTTGTGCGGAAATAAAACTGCGGACGATAACCTGAGAAAAACGGCGTGTGACGGCCGCCTTCTTCTTTGGTCAATACGTACACAGCCGCTTCAAACTTCGTATGGGGAGTAATAGACCCGGGTTTTGCAACAACCTGTCCTCTTTCGACTTCCTCTCTTTTGATCCCGCGGAGCAACAACCCGACGTCATCGCCGGCCTGACCTTCATCCAACGTCTTCCGGAACATCTCAACACCTGTTACAACTGTTTTGATGGTATCCCGAATTCCTATGATTTCAACTTCTTCACCCACTTTAATCACGCCGCGGTCGATCCTACCCGTCACAACGGTACCACGCCCGGAGATCGTGAAAACATCTCCGACCGGCATCAAAAAGGGTTTATCTACATCTCGTTTCGGTTCCGGAATATAAGCATCCACGGCATCCATCAATTCCGCGATGCATTTTACATCAGGGGAATTGATATCATCAGCTTCCAAAGCCTTCAAAGCCGATCCGCGGATGATGGGGATATCGTCACCGGGAAATTCATACTGACTTAAAAGCTCGCGCAGTTCGAGCTCAACCAAATCCAAGAGTTCGGGGTCATCAACCAAATCCACTTTATTGAGGAAAACGACAATGTAGGGAACCTGCACCTGACGGGCCAGGAGGATATGCTCGCGGGTCTGCGGCATCGGACCGTCGGAGGCCGCAACCACCAGAATGGTTCCGTCCATGTGAGCGGCACCGGAAATCATATTCTTAATGTAGTCGGCGTGGCCGGGGCAATCCACATGCGCGTAATGCCTCTTATCCGTTTCATATTCCACGTGGCAAATGTTAATGGTCACACCGCGTTCCTTCTCTTCCGGCGCATTGTCAATGGAATCGAAAGCGCGGAATTCCGCCAAACCCTTTTTCGAAAGATATTTTGTAATTGCGGCCGACAAAGTCGTCTTGCCGTGATCTACGTGACCGATTGTTCCTATATTTAAATGCGGCTTTGTCCTTTCAAATTTTTTCTTTGCCATCTCACCTTTCCTCCTTCACTTTGAATGGTTGGTTTCCTTGTCGTTTTCAATGTTTTTAAAATTTATAATGGGCAAAAGCTTTATTGGCTTCGGCCATTTTATGCACCGCTTCGCGTTTTTTTATTGCCCCGCCGCGATTGTTGGCCGCATCAATCAACTCCGCCGCCAATTTCTCCCGCATGGTCTTTTCGGATCTCTCCTGAGCGTTGGAAATTAGCCAGCGAATGGCCAGCGCCGTGCGCCGTGCAGGTTGGACCTCCGTCGGAACCTGGTACGTGGAACCTCCAACTCGGCGGGACTTCACTTCAATCAGAGGCTTGACGTTATTGACGGCTTTCTCAAAAAACTCAACCGGCTGCTCTTTTGCCCGCTTTTCAATAATGTCGAAAGCGCCATACAAAATGCTTTCCGCAACGCTCTTCTTGCCTCTTTTGAGCAGTGAATTCACAAATTTGGCAACAAGTTTGTTATTATACTTAGGATCCGGCAATATCTCCCTTTTCTCAATCTCACGTCTTCTAGGCATTTTCCTGTCCTTCGTTTAACTTGGCTTCTTGGCTCCGTATTTTGACCGGCCTTGTTTACGATCCGCAACACCGACCGCATCCAACGTTCCTCGGATGATATGATAGCGGACACCAGGTAAATCCTTCACTCTTCCGCCGCGAACCAGCACAACGGAATGTTCCTGAAGATTGTGTCCAATACCGGGAATATACGAAGAAACTTCGTACCCACTCGTCAATCTGACCCTCGCCACTTTTCTTAATGCCGAATTGGGTTTTTTGGGCGTTGTCGTATAAACTCTCACACAAACCCCGCGCCTCTGTGGCGACCCCGCCAGAGCCGGTGCATTTGTTTTTCTCTTAATTTTTGTTCGACCGTGTCGAACCAATTGACTGATTGTCGGCATTTCTCCTCCCGAGCTTTTTCATTCAATTTTGCAAGTAGCAGCAAATCTGCGGTAACTACCAATTCAATTCGCTTCTGTCAAGTATTTTCTAGGTCTTTTTTCAATTATTCTGTAGCCGCTTCCGGTTCCTCCGCCTCAACTTTAATGCCGAGTTTTCGATACATCACCAATCCCGTACCGGCCGGAATCAGACGACCCATAATGACGTTTTCCTTCAAGCCCCGCAAATAGTCGGTTTTCCCGGATAGCGACGCTTCTGTCAGCACTCGTGTTGTTTCCTGGAAAGAAGCCGCAGAAATGAAACTTTGCGTGGATAGAGAGGCTTTGGTGATCCCGAGAAGCAGCGGATCGCCAATCGCCGGACGGCCACCCTGGGCAATCACTCTTTCGTTTTCCTCTTGGAAACGGTAACGTTCAACTTGCTCATCAGCGATAAAGGAAGTATCTCCAGGGTCGGTTATCCGAACTCGACGAAGCATCTGGCGAACGATGACTTCCATATGCTTATCATTAATTTTAACGCCTTGCAGACGGTACACTTCTTGAACTTCATCCACCAAATACCGGGCCAATTCTTTTTCCCCCTTAATCGCCAATAGATCGTGAGGATTGTTGACACCGTCCATCAAGGCATCCCCCGGACGAACACGGTCTCCTTCCTGAACGCTGATGTGTTTTCCTTTGGCAATCAAATACTCTTTTTCTTCACCTATTTCCGGGGTCACAATAATCTTTCTTTTCCCTTTGGCATCTTTTCCGAAAGAGACAACCCCTTCTATTTCACTGATGACTGCAAAATCTCTCGGTTTCCGCGCCTCAAACAACTCGGCGACTCTCGGCAAACCGCCCGTA
>CAZPTW010000458.1:0-2794 GCA_964589235.1 uncultured Smithella sp.
CGTCGTGAGGTTGTTGCATTTGCCCATGCGGGTGGATGTGAAGCGTTCGTAATGGCCCAAGTCCAGATCCGTCTCCGCCCCGTCGTCTGTGACGAAAACCTCTCCGTGTTGAAACGGGCTCATCGTCCCCGGGTCGACATTGATGTAAGGATCCAATTTTTGATTCGTCACCCGAAGCCCACGGGCTTCCAAAACGGCGGCGATGGACGCCGCCGCCAACCCCTTGCCCAGGGATGACAAAACGCCACCGGTTACAAAGATGAATTTTGTATTTTTCATGGGACCGTATGAAGCCTTTCAAAATATCCGGGGTGCGATCCTCCCGGCAGGACTTGCTCTAACGAGTGCCTGACTCTTATTTTGGAGAGCGATAGAGTACAAAAATGAATTTATCTTCGATCAACCGAGTTCCTTTCTTACCACGTCTGCAATTTGGCGGCAATACTTTTCCGTCAATTCGTGCGAGGGGCCTTCCAGCATGACTCGGCACATTTGCTGCGTGCCGGAATAGCGGACCAAAACGCGTCCTTCATCTCCCAATTCTCGTTCGACCTGGCGGATCGCGTCCATGATGGCCGGAACGCTTTCGATATCCGGTTTGCTCCTGACGTCTACGTTGATCAGTTTTTGCGGGAAAACATCCATGAGGGCGGCGAGTTCCGAGAGGGGTTTCCCCTCTTTAAGCATGGCGGCGATCAGCTGCATGGCGGCGATGATGCCGTCGCCCGTTTTATGGTGGTCAAGAAAAATCATGTGCCCGGCGTCTTCGCCGCCGATGACGGCGCCCAGGCGCAGCATATCGGCCAGGACATGTCGGTCGCCGACATCCGACGCGTGGTGCTGAAAACCGTATTTTTTACAGGCCACACGCAATCCCAAGTTGCTCATGATTGTGCTGACCAACAAATTGTTTTTCAGTCTGCCTTCTTTTTTCAGACGATAGGCGCAAATGATCAAGAGTTGATCCCCTGAAATTTCATGACCTTTCTCATCCACGGCGATTAAGCGATCGCCGTCTCCGTCAAACGCCAGGCCGATGGAAGCGCCGCTTTCGACGACGGCTTTCTTCAAATCCTTTGTATGCTGGGAACCGCAGGCGTCGTTGATGTTGACGCCGTTGGGGGTATTGTGGATGACCGTGACATCCGCCCCCAATTCGGTAAACGCGTCCGGAGCCACTCTGTATGTTGCGCCGTTTGCGGTGTCCATCACGATTTTCATGCCTTCCATCGACAGGTCGCGCGGAAAAGAATTTTTCAAAAACACGATGTAACGGCCGTGTATATCGGTGATCCGGATAGCCTTCCCGATGTTTTTACCGGTGGGCAGCAAATGCTCGAGCGTGGACCCGAAAATCAGCTCTTCGATGACGTTTTCCTGGTCCGAGGTCAGTTTGAAACCGTCCGCGTCGAAAATTTTCAGACCGTTGTCTTGAAAAGGGTTGTGGGAGGCGGAGATGACGATGCCGGCATCCGCCCGCATGCTGGGCGTGATAAAAGCAACACCGGGTGTCGGCAGCACGCCGACCAAGTAGGCGTCCCCCCCCATCGAGGTGATACCGGCCTCCAGAGAACTTTCCAACATATAGCCGGAAATTCTCGTGTCCTTCCCGATGACGACCCGGGCGCGATGTCCGTTTCTCTTGAAAAGATGGGCGACGGTCTGACCGACCTTGAATGTCATTTCCGCCGTCATTGGGTGGCGGTTGGCCTCTCCTCGAATCCCGTCCGTTCCGAATAATTTCCCCATGTCTCTTCCTGTCGGCACTTCAGTAGGCGTGTTTGAATCACCGCGAAAACGATAGCACTGTTGCGACTCTTTGACAATAATAATCCACGACGCTTTGCAGCCATTGCACCCCTTTGCGCGAAAGGTCCGGCGTGAGATGTCGAATCACGTCGATGTAGTCGCGCCGATCGCTTTTCAGGGATGCGGTGAAGGACCCGAGAAAATCCTCGCGGCGTTGCGCGACCGGGTCCTCCTGGATGGCGGCTTGGAAAATATCCACGATGTCGTCCATTTTTTCAAGGGCGGCTCGCTTTCCCAAATGGGCGGCGGTCTGGGGCGAGGGAAGAGAGGCCAAAGCCGCTTTTTCCGCCATCGCCCGGAATCGCTTCAATCTTTCCTGGACGGCGCCGGCGATGATGTCCATGGCTCCCTGATAGATCAGAATTCCGAATTCCAGGGTTTCGAAAAAAGGCTTTCGGATAAAAAGGTACCATTGTTCTAACGCCTTGAGGTTGGCGAGATAGAGGATATTGTTTTCCACAAGACGCCTGTAGTTCGGATAGGATCGATGAACGTATCGGCGCGCGCCCCGGTGGTGTGGCGCCTCCATGATCAACTGGTTGTCCCCGGGATAGTCCTTGCGCAAGATGGATCCCGCTGCGACCACGTTACCGAATCCCAAACGCAGCGGGCCGACCATTCCCCCTTGCCCTCCCAGGAAAACGGGCGGCTGATCGAGCATGACCCCCCTGGGGACGTCGCCGATGAGTGACGGCGTCGATTTGTCCGCCTCCGGGGTAAAATTGAAATGAATGTAGGAACTGCCGACCTCGGTGTGGTTTTGGCGGCTGGTGCCCCCCGACAGGAGGCCGTCGCAGAAATTGATCAGACTTCCCAACGTCACAAAAGGAAAAAGGATGGTTTGTTTCAAACCGACGCAGTGCGCGCCATGGGCTTCTTCCTCCAAGAGGCAACCCTCCCGCACGTGCGCCCCCATGCCCAGGCTGGATTTCTGAAGAAAAACGGAGGTGGAGGCGAAGCCGCCTTTGAGTTCGACATCTTCCCC
>CAZPTW010000459.1:0-2794 GCA_964589235.1 uncultured Smithella sp.
CGCGCCATCGGTTCCCGCGGGCGGATTTCGACGGGACGCGCACCCGACCTGCCCGCCGTGGCGGAGGCGGTGGATTATGTCCTGATGCTCGACATGATTCACTATCTGGATGACGGCGAATTCCATCTGGTTTTACAGCGCATTCATGAAAAACTGGAACCGGGCGGAACGGTATTAATCCGGGCCACGGTGCCTTCCGAACGAAGAATCCCCTGGAAACGGTGGCTGGAGGAATGGCATTTGAAGATCGCGAATATTCCGCGTCGTTTCCGGTCGGAGAATCAGATTTCTTCTTGGATGGAACGGACCGGATTTGATGTTTCGGTACAGGTCTCTTCCACGCCGGGCGTGGAAGAGAAATGGTTTGTCGGGAAAAAACGAAAAGAACCTACAGAAACAGGGGAAGGGAAGGGAAATGGATGAAGGCTAAACCGGCAGAGGCCCGAATTTAGCACTGTTCTCAAAACGATGTGACATGGGGGTGGACGGCCGCGGCATGCCGGAGGCCGTCCACCTGGGATGAGTGACCCTGCGCTACATTCAGGAGGTGCCGCGATGTACGAACAAAAACCCTGGCTCAAGTTTTATCAAGACGTTCCCCATTCCATCGACTATCCGCGCGTAACGATGTATGAGGCCCTTTTGCAGACGGCCCGTGAAAAACCCGATGAGATCGCCTACGATTTCATGGGATATACCTCGACCTACCGCCGGTTTATCGGAGAGATCGATCAGTGCGCCGATGCGCTCGCGTCCCTGGGGTTGAAGAAAGGGGATCGCATCACCATTTCGATGCCCACGATGCCGCAGGGCATCGTCTGCTTTTATGCCGCAAATAAGCTCGGGGCGGTCGCCAGCATGATTCACCCTCTTTCCACCGCCAAAGAAATAGAATTTTATCTCAACGCGGCCAAAAGCAGCATCGCTTTGACCCTCGATGCCTTTTACGCCAAATTCAAGTCGATTCAACATCAAACGCCGCTTCAGACCCTGATTCTCGCCCGGATTCCGGATTATTTGAACCTGCTCAAGCGCGTGGCATTTCAGTTGACGAAAGGCCGGCAGATCCCCAAAGTGCCGGACGATCCCATGGTCAGGTGGTGGGCGGATCTCATGAAAAGCTCTTATCCCAAGACGCCCCCGGCGCAAATGGACACGGACGATCTGGCCGTGATTCTCTACAGCGGCGGCACGACAGGTGTCCCCAAGGGCATCATGCTTTCGAATATGAACTTCATATCCGAAGGGAAGATGGTGTCGGAATGGGGAAAGCTCGACAACGCGACCTCTGTCTTGGCCATCTTGCCCATTTTCCATGGATTCGGTCTGGGCGTTTGCGTCAATGCCTGTTTCATGGGCGGCGGTAAAAGCATCTTGGTGCCGGTGTTTACGCCTGAGACGGTGGCGGATTTGATTCGGTCACGCAAACCCTCGTTTGTCATCGGCGTTCCCACGTTGTTCGATGCACTGTCGCGCAATCCCAAAATGCAAAAGGCGGATCTCAGTTGCCTGAAAGCCACATTTTCCGGGGCGGATGCCTTGCCCCGGCCCGTCAAGGAGCGATTCGAAGAAATGGTCAGAAGGCAAGGCGGAAACGTCCAGCTCCTGGAGGGTTACGGCCTGACCGAAGCCGTCACGGCGATCATGGCCACGCCCATCGGCTGCTACCGCGAAGGCAGCGTCGGTGTCCCTTTTCCGGATATGCTGGCGAAGATCGTGAGACTCGACACGACAGACGAGGCTCCGGTGGGAGAGGAAGGAGAAATCTGCGTCTCCGGACCGGCCGTGATGCTAGGCTACCTCGATTCGCCTGAAGAGACCGCCCAGACGCTCAAAAAACACGCTGACGGCCGCATTTGGTTGCACACCGGTGACATCGGCACCATGGATCAAGACGGGTTTTTTTACTTCAAGCTGAGACGGAAGCGCATGATCAAGTCTTCCGGAATGAATGTTTACCCCGCGCAGGTGGAAGAGCTGCTCTACAAACACCCGAAAGTCCGTGACGCTTGCGTTGTGGGCGTCCCGGACGAAGCCCAGGTGCAGGCGGTGAAAGCCTTTGTCGTTTTGAAGAATCCTTCAGACGCTTGCCCGGAGACGGAAAAGGAGCTGATCCACTATTGCCGCGAGCACCTCATTAAATGGAGTTGTCCACGAACCGTGGAATTCCGATCTGATCTTCCCAAAACCCTTGTCGGTAAGATCGCCTACACTGTGTTGGAGAAGGAAGAAATTGAAAAGTGTAAAAAGGAAGGCCGGTTCGCGGGTTGATTCAAAAAAACCCTTTGACGAAACCGATGAAGGTGCTAAAGCCTGCAAGAAAAAACCCTTCAGGGGTGATCGAGGAGAAGCCCATGACGAAGATCCATTACGCGCGTGAAGATAATATATCCATTTTAACCCTCGATGACGGAAAAATGAATGTCATGAATTGGGATTTTTTCAGGGAGCTCAACGAATCCCTGGATCGCGCCCTCGGCGATCAGACCTTCGTGACCATCTTCACGGGGCGGCCGGGCGTTTTTTCCGCCGGTTTGGATTTGAAGCTTCTGCCGACACAGTCCTTGGAGGAACAGATTCGGTTTCAGAAATTATTTGCCACAACCATGCTGAGGGTTTACCTGTTTCCGCGCCCGACGATCGCGGCGTATGCGGGACATTCGATCGCGGGTGGCGCGATCCTCTCTTATGCCTGTGACTGTTTCATGGCCGGCGACGGACCCTATAAAATTCAGATCAATGAGGTCGCTAACAAAATGGTGATCCCCACCTGGATTTCGCTGATCTGCCGCTC
>CAZPTW010000460.1:0-2792 GCA_964589235.1 uncultured Smithella sp.
AGCGCATAGACGAGCCCCGCATATGGGCGGTTCCGTCACACAGATTATTTACGGGGAAGATACAAAGGCCATAAACGCTGGTGTGGGAAGAAAAGTTCAAACTGGATGTATGGTATGTTGATAATTGGTCTTTGTGGCTGGATATCAAGATCATTGCGATGACCATTTGGAAGATCCTGAAACGTGAAGGGATCAGTCAGCCAGGACAGGCAACGATGGAGGAATTTAAAGCATCAAAGAATATGAATTGAAGAAAGGAAGCTTTTTATGAAAGGTGATTTATTAATTTATGGGGCTGGTGGTGCTGGTAGAGAATTGGCTTTTTCACTTTCTTTAGAAAATGACATTAATAAAAGATGGAAATTAAGAGGATTTGTGGATGATGATAAATCACTTTGGGGCAAGACAATCAATGGCATACCTTTACACGGTGGTTTTGAATGGCTAAGTGAATATGGTGGTTCAATTGCAATAACGACGGTCGGCAGCCCTATAATGAAGAGAGAGTTGGTCCAAAAACTTAAAAAATTGAAAAACGTAACTTTTCCGTTAATCATTGGCCCGAATAGCATTGTTTCTGATATGGTTGAATTCGGTGAAGGTTGTATAGTTTCTTTATCTTTCAATTGGATTAGCCCAAATGTTAAGTTAGGTGATTTTGTTTTTGTAAATTGCACAACAAGAATCGGTCATGATGTTTCAATTGGTGATTATACAACTATCTTTTCTGGTATCGACATTTCTGGAGGCGTGCAAATAGGATCGGATTGTATTATTGGTTCCGGTGTGACAATAAATCCTTCTGTTCAAATAGGTGCGGGCTCTATTATTGGGGCTGGGTCAGTGGTCGCTAAAGATATTCCATCTAAGGTTGTTGCGGCAGGTGTACCTGCTAAAGTTATTAAGCAAATTGAATAATTGTTCTGATAACTATAATTTCTCTTTTTTTAGGTTGGTGGTCATGAATACAGCAGTTATGCTCGTTACCATAATGTTTTGTGAACTAAGATGTTCCAGATAGTGAAATCCAGAACAGCACGCGCAAGAAAAGTCAGAAAACGGTAATAGTAGGAATTATAATGTCTAGTCTAATTGAAAACAGTGAACCTGTTCGACGAGAACCATTTCCTAAATGGCCCTTTTATGCTGCTGATGAAGTTGAGGCGGCTATGAAAGTTCTGCAATCGGGAAAAGTTAATTATTGGACGGGCGAGGAATGAAGCTTGTTTGAAAAGGAGTTTGCGGCAAACATAGGCGTGAATCACGCCGTTGCCGTGATGAACGGAACTTTTAAATGTAAATTGTGAAATCTAATTTTCTTGACTTAAGTGAACAATTTTCATATTATTTGTTCACTTTAATAGACAATATGATATGAAAATAGAAATAGCTAATAAAATCATAGCTGAATGGCTGATGGAGCGTGAATCTTTTCCTTTGATGACGCGGGATGCCCCCGATTTAAAATTGGAAAAGGCCGCGGAGATTGTTGCCATAGCCGGACCACGCCGCGCCGGCAAGACCAGTTATATGCATCAATTGATCAATAATCTTCTGGCCACTGATAAATGGAACCGCGATGATATTCTGTTTGTTGATTTTGAAGATTACCGGCTATCGGATTTCAATGCAATGGATACGGACATTCTTTTTACCGCTTTCCAGCAGGTTGCCGGTAAAGCGCCGACCTTTCTTTTTTTTGATGAAATTCAACATCTGCCCGGATGGAGTAAGGTTTTAAGAACTCTACATAATCAGAACCGGTATAAAATTGCTGCAACGGGCAGCAATGCCGGACTTCTGGAAAAAGAAATTGCCACGGAATTGCGCGGTCGGTGCCGAAACATTCTGATGATGCCGTTTTCTTTGCGCGAGTGTCTGCGTTTTCACAATATTCCGCATGACGCCAAAACGCTTTTAACGCCCGCCCGGGGGCTGGTTCAGAAGGCTTTTGAACAGTATCTTCAAGAGGGCGGATTTCCGGAAGTCGTCAAGAAAGAGACTGTTTCTGAAAAAAGAGAAATGCTGCAAAACTACTATCGGACGATCTTTTACAGGGATATTATTGACCGATACAATGTCAAAGCCAAAACGGTTTTGGAATCTGTCATGCGCTACTGCCTGAATACTTATTCCGACTTGTTTTCTATTTCCCTGTTTGAAAAAGAATTGAAACGACAGAAGCTTTCCGGCAGTAAACAAACGATTGCCAACTACCTGGGATATTTGCAGGAAGTTTTTTTTCTGACCGCTCATGAAAAATTCAGCTATTCGCCGCGACAAAGAATCATGAATCCCAAAAAAATTTATCTCCTCGACTTGGGATTCTCGATGCTCTCCACAAGTTTTTCTGAAAATCGCGGCAAGCTGTTGGAGAATGCGGTAGCCATTGAACTGTTCAGAAGACGCAAGGAAAGTTTCTATTACAAGGGCCGTCGGGAATGCGATTTTATTATAAAAGAGGGGTCTAAACCGACGATGGCCATTCAAGTCTGTTGGGAATTGAACGCAAAGAATGAACTGCGTGAGCTTAAAGGGTTGCAGGAGGCCATGACTTCTTTCAATATCGAAAAAGGGATTATCCTGACCTACGATGAAGAAAATAAAATAGAATTTGAAAACGCAAGTATCGAAGTCATGCCCGTTTGGAAATGGCTTCTTCAACCAATCGAATAATTAACTTGATAAGGATCATTCATGTCAATCTTAATCAAAAAAGACGCCAATCCGATTCGAACAAGGCCTTTTCCATCCTGGCCTTTTTTTGATGAGGATGAGCGGGAGGCGGTCGC
>CAZPTW010000461.1:0-2791 GCA_964589235.1 uncultured Smithella sp.
GGCAGGCGGAAAGCAGAATCTCGTTGTCCGCCGCGCCGGTGATGTCATCCAGAGGCCGGCCTGTCTTGTCCCGCAGGACGTGAACGGATTCCATTTCAAACCGGATCGACCGGGGGGCGATGGCGTAATCCTTTAAATACCGGTGAAAGTGGCCGTCGCGCGGGGCGAGAAGTCCTGAAAGGATGCGGTCTCTGCCCGTGCGTGTGGTGAGGATGTGGATTTCGTTTACAGCGACACCGTCCAAGTGCAGGGCATACAGGGTTTCGGTGATCACCTGCGGGCTCAATCCCGCAATCCCAAGAAGGATGTTTTTCATGGTGTCCCCCTGCAACTGGATATATTCTTTAAATAATCGCTTCGCGGCACGTTTAGAGCGTGACCTTCAAGTCAAGCGACGCGCCCTACGTGTTGCGGGTCTGAACACGAATTTTTCCCAAACCGAACGATGTGGCTTTGCCTAAGTGCGCCAGTTCGCAAAACCGCAAAAGCGGCAGGTATTCTCCCGGCACGTTTTCGTAAATAATTTTCCCGATCATGCCGCCCATCATCATGGCCTGCTCCTGCCGGTTGGAGTAACGCCGCCAGTCGTACCAGCCGATATGCGACTCTTTGATCGCGACGCCTTTCGCGCGCGCGACCAGACCCCGATAGTCGAGCTTCGGCTCGCCGCCTCCGTGATATTGAAATAGCGACGAGATTCTTCGCAGCATAGTCCGCGTGAGCACGTCAAAGGGCAGATCGGCCTGGAAGCCGTTTTGATATTTCGCGCGAAGCGGCGTGACGAGCTCCAGTTCGACATCCGACGCTTTCGCGACTGTTTGAGGCGTAAGCGATTCGGCGGTTATTTCGCGTGTGTCGGGCTTGCGGATTTTCCGGTCCGATCCGTCGTAAACGACGCCTCCTTCCGACCGCACACCATGCAGGGAAAAACGTCCGCCCCCGCGGCCCGCGCCCCTGCCGATGCCGACGCCGCCGATTTGTTCAAAAGCGTAGATGAAATAGGGCAGATTGTCGCAGGCGGCGCCGAACAGGAGAAGAGAGAAATCCAGCGGATCACCCTTTAAATAGCGGGTTTTGTCGTCGGCCGGCGGCTCGATGACATAAGGATGGGGCGGCTGGGCGATACGCTTTCGCCCCGAGATTTCTTCCACTTTGGCCGGTATTTCAAAAACGGTGGGGTAAATGCAGCGCCCGGCCAGCAGGCAGCTTGCGCAGTCCTGCTTTTTGAGCGCGCAAACGACTCTTTTGAGCGCGTGTCCGAAAACGCCGCGCAGCGTGGAGCCTTTGTAGGGCGGCAGAGTCGCGTCGCTTTGGAAACAGCAGGTGAATTGGTAACGTCCGTAATCCATGATGGGCCTTCAAGATCCACCCGGCGCCCTCCGGGGGTCATTCATTCCACTATTCTATAGGTTTCGATAAGCGTCTTATAACCATGAACGCGTGTCTCAATGCGCAGCTTTCAACGGACAGCTTAAAAAAGCGTGAACACATTATCATTTACAGGATTATTTTGCAATCCACCCCTTTACCGGAGACTCAGATCACCTCAATCCCCTCGATTTGAAAAGCCGTCCCCGAAACGAGCGTGTAATTTTGTTTTGAACAGACTGGGCAAAAAATGTCTTCACCCGCGTATTGATCACGGTCGATTTCGAAATCCGTCCGGCAGTCGACGCAGCGGCAGACAATGGGATCGACCCGGACCAGGATTTCCGCGCCTTCGGCGGCGGTTCCCCGGCTGAGATACTGAAAGTAATGCGTCAGCCACTCCTTTTTGATATCCCGCAACGCCCCCAGGCGCAAGACGACGGCGACAACCTTGCGGGAATCGACCCTTTCGGCATATCGAAGCGAAGTATTTAAAATGTACTGCGTCAGACCAAGTTCATGCATGACAACCCGGGTGAAAGAAAGCCGCATCCAAAAAATCTCGGCGTTTCGGGAAGAATAAACGGTCACTCGAGGCCGACCGCCTTGCGCATCCGCTCAACCTCCATCCGCTCGACGGCCATGCGTTCTTGGCTGTCGAAGAAATGGTCGTCCACCGGCAGCATCAAGCGGTCATCCGGCTTTCGTTCCAAAATCAACGATCCCGTGGGACAGGTCGTGACGCAAAGGCCGCAGCCGAAACACTTTTGCGAATCGAAATGAACACCGCCTCGATCGTCCTCGGTCATGGCTTTGGGCGGACAGCGCGTGACGCAAAGGCCGCAGTCCGTACAGGTTTCCGGATTCTTGACGCACTTGTAGTTGCCCCAGGAATCAAAACCCGTTCCGCGGTGAATTTTTGCAGCCATCAGAAAACCGCAATGACACTTCGAACAGCTGCAAAAGCCGCCGCAATTTTTGGCGTGCGATACTTGGAGAAAATAACCGACTTCTTCGTCGTGCCGAAGAATGGCCAAGGTCTGATCGATCGTCAACACGCGCGGGTGACCGATCCCCGTTTCCAAAGCGTAGCGACCGGCGCTTTCAAACATGATACAAACGTTCAAATGATCCGTGCAGGCGCAATGCCTTTTAGAAAAAGACGCGACTTTGCGGCAGGCGCAATCCGTGGCGACGATGAGGGTTTGTCTTTTGATGATGGATTCGATATCGTCGGCCTCATGAAGGCGGTCGTCTTTGACCGTGTCGCGGCGAATGGGCACGACACGGGCGATGGGAATGGAGTAGTCCATCAACACTTTGCCGTAGCCCGCGGCGTAGTACTTGCCCATGTTGACCGCGTCGGCCGGTTCGATTCGGTCGACGTTGAATTCCCAAATCCCGTGGATAAAAGGAATGATGC
>CAZPTW010000462.1:0-2784 GCA_964589235.1 uncultured Smithella sp.
GTTCGGTCAGGCACATCGTGCCTCCCCATTTCCCTTCCAGCATCTTGGGAAGATACTTTTTCTTGAGCTCTTCGGATCCATAGGTGATCAAAAGTCCCGCGGTGCCGGGGATGGCGGAACAATACATGCCGAGTGCCGTGTTCCCGGCATTGAAATATTCCATGGAAGAGAAAGACAGGGTAATGGGCATGCCCATGCCGCCCTCTTCAGCGCGAAGGGCAAGCGTATGAAACCCGGCTTCGATAAAGGCTTTGTATCCAGCGTGAAACACTTCGGGCACTTTGACTTCGTACGTCTTGGGATTGTAGGTCAGCCCGACTTTGTCGCCTTCGGCGTTGGTCGGATAAAAATGCGCCAGGGCGATTTTTTCGGCCAAATTCAAGGTATCTTCAAAAACACTTTTGTCGAAACCGGCAAAGTGTTCGAAGCGATTGATCTTGTCGAGGCCCAGCATTTCGAAGAGCACAAAACGGACGTCACGTGAATCAACAAGCGGATTTAACGACATAAAACAAACCTCCTCTGGGAATTAAGTTCATGGAAAAACGATTGTTTTCACCTGGGGGAGTATATGTACAACGTTCGTTGTAGTCAAGAAAATTCGCCGAGGCAGCCATTAAAAGGTTCCGGTCAAGAGAAAGACTATTTACCGGCAATGATTTTTTTCTGGCGATTCAAGTTCATTGTCCTTTTGCCACTGCCTGAGGTCAATTCATCCGCTTTAGCTTCTTTTGGTTTCGACGTCAGTCTTCACTGGGCCAGTCTCCCATCAGAATGAAGGTCATGCCGGACAAGCGTCGTGATGAACCGTCTCATAATTATAAAGACATCATCTTCCACGTGATACTCACGCGTGTGTGGACAAGATGGATGCCTGAAATCTTACTCACTGGATGTTGACGGGATTGCGCAATCGTGCCGTTGCCAGGGTGCGGGAAGGACAGAGTCCGGAAGTCGTTGCCAAAGCATTGGGAATCAATCGTGTCACGATATACGGTTGGCTGTCCCGCTATCGTCAGGCATGCCTTGGAAACCGGGGCAAGAAAACTGCAACTTGACGCCAAGGCGACGCGATGGATTTACAGGATCATCGCGGATAAAAATCCTTTGCGACTGACGTTTTCCTATGCGCTTTGGACGGCAAAGATGATTGGGAAATCCTGATGAATGAGTCTGGAATGATTTGAAACAATGCCATGGGTTGCCCGGCCATGAAATGGCCTCGGCAACTCCGCGCCGCTGCGATCCGTCATCCGCGTTTCATTCAAAAGACACCAAATCGGGTTCGATCCTAACTACAATATCGAGAAAAAAATACGCCGCCTGATGTCAATACTATGATGAGACGGTTAATGACCGCCTCAAAGTGACCTTTGAAAAATGCTTTTTTTCCGTCATTCCCGGGAAGGCTGGAATCTGGACTTGCCTAAAAATACTGTATTATGGATTGAATAGATGGGAACATGATGACATCCCGACATACGATATATACTTCGCTGCGAATCGGTGTTACAAAATAAAACTTTTATTGTCGGATTGTTTTACATTATTCTTGTTGAGATAGGGGGCTGAATGTCAATTATGCCTTGGAATTAAATGGTTATACTTAAGGCATACCTATTGCTTACACGCTGTAGGGCTTGAGCCCTATTCATTTCATAATATAGGGGGATCGACAGATGAAAAAAATGCGACTAATATTGATATTGATGTTCATGGCATTCACGGCTTCAACGGGCTACAGCGAAACGACGATATTCCTTGACAATTTTCAGAACGGCACAGTGGGTTCCCCTCAAATCGGAATGAATGCCCTCCTAGGCAGTGGCTATGTTCATCAAATAGTCGATGAGAGCGGCAATCTGAAACTTCAGTCGTCAGACATGGTTAATGACGCTTCATTTGCAATCTATAACCGGCCCACCTACGCCCCCCTGTCGTCGATCACAACCTACGACTTCCGGATCATATCTCCCAGCGTGATCAATACCTCCCTGGTTGGCCAAAACGCGTTTTGGCAGGAACTTATTCTGAACAATGCCAGCGGAGACAATCTTTTCCTTTACTGGGGAGCCGACCAAAAATTGCGTTTGAATGTAAGCGTCAACGGAAAAGATTTAGGCGCAAATCTCGTCGATCTGAACTATTCCTGGACATATGGAACGGACTATCACGTTGAATGGGCAGTCAACGGTGTCGCGGATACGTATAGTTTGACGGTCAACGGCATGAAGCTCATTGATGACGTCGTGTTTGGGGATAATATTTTCGAACTCTATGCTTTTTCTTACGGAACCAATTATTCAACCATCGGAACCCAGGTGATGGACAATATCACCATCAAGGATACAGCCGCCGTTCCCGAACCGGCGGCGATGCTGCTGCTCGGGCTCGGATTGGCTGGATTGGCTGCCGCGAAGAGAAGAATGAGGACATAAACAAGAAACATTTCGCTGCGACGGGAATCCGAATGGCCAACGAGTTATCCGAAGTCATGCGGACAAGAAAGCGACCAAACAATAAAGAAGCCCCTGACGTCTTTGGGCCAGGGGTTTTTTCGCGTTTAAATCTAGCAGAGACAACGCTTCTATTAACCGTGGTTAGCGTTCAACAGACCGGAACAAAGGGTTGCAATTCCTTGTTCCGGTCTGAAGGCACGCAAAGAAAATGACCATTGACAATAATTACACAACGTACTGCGGTGTTGCCTTCATGTCTTTGAGGCGAACGCCTTTTTCGTATGCGGCATTGCCGACCACGAACGCCTCGTCCGGCAGATCGACG
>CAZPTW010000463.1:0-2784 GCA_964589235.1 uncultured Smithella sp.
AAGCCGGTTTCACCATGGATTTGTAAATTTTCCGATAGTTTAGTTTTTTATAAGCTTCCCATTCTGTCATGATCACCAGTGCATGACAGCCGACGGCCGCCTGATAGGGATCATCGACATAACTGATCTTGCCTTCTTGATCGGCCAAGTCCAGGGCGGCGTTTTCAAGGGCTTTGGGGTCGGAAATAACGATTTCGGCGTGTTCGGCAAGAAGTTTTTTTGTGATATTGATGGCCGGACTTTCGCGCGTGTCGCCGGTATTGGCTTTGAATGCAAAGCCCAGAATGCAGATTTTCTTGCCCGCCAAGGTGTTGAACATGGCTTTCAGAATGGTTTTGATAAACCGCTCCTGCTGATATTCGTTAATCTTGACCACGTTTTCCCAGTATGAAGCGACCTCGGGCAGTCCATAATAATGGCAGAGGTATACCAGATTTAAAATGTCTTTCTTGAAACAAGAACCGCCGAAACCTATCCCGGCTTGCAAGAATTTTGCACCGATTCGGCTGTCCATGCCGACCGCTCTTGCCACTTCGGAAATGTCCGCGTCCGCTTTTTCGCAAAGAGCGGAAATGGAGTTGATCGACGAAACGCGTTGCGCCAAGAAAGCATTGGCCACCAGTTTGGATAATTCGGAGCTCCAAATATTGGATGTGATGATCTTTTCCGGGGCGATCCAGCGCGCATAGATGTTGACGAGTTCAGCGCGCGCTTTCAGACCGCTTTTGGTTTCCCTCGATCCAATCAATACACGGTCCGGGTTTTCCAAATCACTGATCGCTGTTCCTTCCGCCATGAATTCCGGGTTGGATAGCACTTCAAAGGTGTTATTTCCTTTTCCTGAAGACAAGATGCGCTCCATCGCCAGCGCTGTTTTGACCGGAAGCGTGCTTTTTTCGATGACGATCTTTGATGATTGCGAATGATCCAGAATTTGTCTGGCCGTTTTTTCCCAGTACTGAAGATCGGCGGCCATGCCTGCGCCCGTACCGAAAGTTTTTGTCGGTGTGTTGACACTGACAAAGATGATGTCGTTTTCCTTGATTTGCTTTTCGATGTCTTTGGAAAAGAATAGATTCTTCCCCCGGGTCTTCTTGATGATTTCTTCCAAGCCGGGTTCGTAGACAGGCAGCTTGTCTGAATTCCAAGCATCGATGCGCTGGGCATTGATGTCCACAACCGTGACTTTATAATCTGGGCATTTAAAGGCGATCATCGCCATGGAAGGCGCGCCAACGTATCCGGCGCCGATACAGAGAATTTTCTTTTTAAATGTCATGATGAAACGTTTCCTCCGCGTTAGGATAGGTTCAGAATTTTACGAAAATAGTCTATGGTGGGGACGAGCCCTTCCTCCAGCGACATTTTGGGTTGCCAGTTCAAAGCCCGGCACGCCAACGTGATGTCTGGTTTTCTTTGTGTGGGGTCATCTGAGGGGAGGGGCTTGAAATCCAAGCGAGATTTGCTTTTCGTCATTTTAATGACCAATTCGGCTAATTCCAGGATGGTGAACTCTCCCGGATTCCCCAGATTGACCGGGCCGTAAAAATCATCTGCGGTGTTCATCATCCGGATCATACCTTCGATCAAGTCGCTGCAATAACAAAAAGATCGTGTTTGCGATCCTTCACCGTAAATGCTGAGGTTTTGTCCCCGAAGGGCTTGGATGATGAAATTGCTGACGACACGGCCGTCGTTGATGGCCATGCGCGGACCGTAAGTGTTGAAGATACGTACAATTTTTGTGTTGACAGCGTTTTGTCTTCGGTAGTCCATCATCAGACATTCGGCGGCCCGCTTTCCTTCATCATAGCAACTGCGGATGCCGATGGGATTGACGCGCCCCCAGTATGATTCTGTTTGAGGATGAATTTCCGGATCACCGTAAACTTCAGACGTGGAGGCTTGAAGGATTTTTGCTTTTGTTCTTTTCGCGATGCCCAAGACGTTGATCGCACCCATGATGTTGGTTTTGATGGTCTTGATTGGATTGTATTGATAGTGGACAGGGGATGCAGGGCAGGCCAGGTTGTATATTTCGTCGACCTCCAGGTAAATCGGATTGATGATGTCGTGGCGAATCAGCTCGAAGCGTGGATGCCCCAGAAGATGAGCGATATTGTCTTTGCTGCCGGTGAAAAAATTGTCCAGGCAAAGAATATCATGTCCTTCGTTGAGAAGCCTTTCACAGAGATGTGATCCCAAAAAACCAGCGCCGCCGGTGATAAGAATTCTTTTCATGTCTGATGCGATCGTTTCCGTATGGTATTTTGTTTTTAGCTTTGCTATTAAAGACAAAGAAGCACGTGATGTCAACACGAAAAAGTTTGTCGGTGGTATTTCATGGACAGTCGTTCGGAAGAAAAAAAAGGCGTTCTTTACGTGACCGCCACGCCCATTGGTAATCTGGAGGATATCACCCTTCGGGCAATTCGCATTTTGAAGGAAGTCGACGTGATCGCCGCGGAAGACACAAGGCACGCTCGGGTGCTGCTCCAGGCTTACGAGATACAGACGCCTCTGATCAGTCTGCATGAACACAATGAAAGAGAAAGAGGGATGCAGATTGTCGCCAAGATTCTGTCCGGGAAAAACGTCGCATACATTTCCGATGCAGGCACCCCCTGCATTTCCGATCCCGGATGTCGTCTGATCGCTGAAGCGGTCAGCCATGACATCCGCGTGGTTCCGATTCCCGGGCCATCGGCATTGGTGGCGGCTGTATCTGTTTGCGGTTGGCCGGTGGACCGTTTTTTTTTCTGCGGTTTTCTTCCTTCTAAAGAA
>CAZPTW010000464.1:0-2779 GCA_964589235.1 uncultured Smithella sp.
AGCTCCTACCTCACCCTCGCGCGGGGGGCCGCGGCCGAGATCGAGGTCAAGCGGGGGTCCGCCGACGAATGCTCTAAAATTTCTCGAAGCGTCAATGAAGGCCTCTTCGGAGATGAGCGCTTTTTCGTGATGGGTTTCATGCCTTACATCCGGAATGGTCAATAGAACCGAAGATCCATAAAAAACGCCGAAGCCGACATTGAAGCCTGAACGAACGCGGCGTGCCACCGCAATCGTTGGAAAGACAAGTCAAAGTTAGACGATGCGATGTCATCTCGGTATGGCCGATAATGGTCGCGATTATAGGGATATTCGCAAAAAAGTCAAGCCTGAGCATAAGACCCGATGGGCCAAAAGGGTATCCCGTGAGGTAAAAAAAGAAAGGGGGCTGACGGGCGGATATGACCGGGAAGGTGAAATAAAAAGAGAAGAGATGGAGACGCTCTCCCCCGTCCCCCAGTCAGATGCTTGAGAGATCCCTCCTTTACCTTGGAGGGCAAAGATCGCCTATGCGTATGAGAAAAAAGAAACAAAGCTTTCAGGCACGGTGATTGACCCGATGGCGGGGTCGTGCTTATCGAATGGAATCACTTCCTGTAAATCAATGGTGCCGAAGCCGGGATTTGAACCCGGACGGGCGTGGCCCACTACCCCCTCAAGATAGCGTGTCTACCAATTCCACCACTTCGGCTTTCATTTTCATCCATTGATGAATTCTGCTTCCCGGTCTTTCTGGCAAATATCCTTTTTAAAACCGGTGTGCAGATATGGCAAAGAACACATTCACTTCGTCGCCGGTGTCGTAGGCGCCGCAGGCGCAGGCGACGGCGCCGCGGGCGGAATGGGTTTTGTCGGCAGCGTTTGCTTGGCGGCAGGTGCCGATGAACCCGATATGACGGAGGAGGTTTGACGGCTTGCCATGTAGGTCAGCGCAAAGGAGGTCAACATAAAAACGATAGCCACGACCGCCGTCATTTTCCCGAGAAATGTACCCGCTCCACTGGAGCCGAAAACGGTTTGGCTGGAACCACCGAAGGCGGCGCCCATGTTCGCCCCCTTGCCAGCCTGGAGCAAAACGATCAAAATCAGTGTTACACAGGCTAAAATGTGCAGAATCGTCAGGAATGTCGTCATTTTCTTAATTTCCCTTTTCTTTCAGAATCGTCAATGGGACATACCAATCTACCACCGGTCGGTCTTTCCTTCAACGTCTGTTTGGAGCCGCTCTCATGATGCCCAATCTTTTGAAACAAATTTATGGGATATCCCAAAAGCGGCGGCATCATAGCCAAATGGTCAGTAATCGTCAACTGTTTTCTTTTTGCGGTTTTTTTGAAATGGGTTTCAGGCGGTCGGTCTCATCATCTGCTCTTGTGGACACCCACTCGGTCGCAATATTTTTGAATCGGACAGGTGCTGCACAGGGGAGAAACGGGCCGGCATGTCTTCCGGCCGAAAGAAACCATGAGGGTATTGTAAATAATCCAATAAGGCCTAGGCAGCTTGTCGCGCAAGGCAAATTCCGTCTCGTCGGGGGTTTGGGTGGAGACATATCCCAGACGATTGGAAATGCGGTGAACGTGCGTATCCACACAAATCCCTTCTTTGCCGTAGGCGAGCGTGACGACCAAATTGGCGGTTTTTCGGCCGATACCTTTGATGCTCAGCAGGTCGTCAAGATCATCCGGCACCCGGGAGTGAAACCGGCGGATCAACTCTCGGCATACGAAATGAATACTCCGTGCTTTATTCCGGTAAAAGCCCACGGGATAAATGGTCCTGGCGATTTTCTCTTCAGGGATGTGAAGCATGTCCTTGGGGGTCGAAGCCAATGCGAAAAGACGGTTTGTGGCTTCGGCCGTCACTTCATCTTTGGTGCGCAGGCTAAGGAGTGTCGAAATCAGAATTACAAATGGATCCCGCTGGCTTTCGGCAAGATGCGTCACGATGGGCATCTCTCCCAGATCCAGTTCTTTTTTAAGAATTTTTACAATGGCATGAATGTGTCTGTCTTGCATGTGTCTCTGCCTCGAACGTGACGAGCCCCTCCATATTACGGCGCCCAATGAAAAGCAAGTCTTATCGGGGCGACGGCCGGTCTAAGACAAGACGTGGACTATCGCATGAAAATAATTGAAAAAGGATCTATTTTTCGGCGGCGATTTTCCTTGACAGAGGGAAGTTATTCTTATAATGGCGACGATGCACCGTCGTGTGTTTTAAGATGTTTGATGTGTCCGGGAAAAGATAGATTTTCAATTTCCGATTCCCGAGCAGATGAAACTCATCCGATAGGTTGCCCCGAGCAAACGACGGGGGAGATAGAAAATTCATGCAGAAAACAAAGAAATATCCGATTCATCCGCCCGACGATCTCGGCAGCCGAAAAAAGAAAATGGGACAGGTGGTCGTCATCGAAGACCGTTGCAAGGGGTGTGGCTTTTGCATCGCCAACTGTCCGAGACAAGTGCTCAAAGTTTCCGCGGTATTCAATAAAAAGGGTTATCATCCCCCGGAAGTGGTCGATACCACACGGTGTGTGAATTGCCACTTCTGCGAAATCCTCTGTCCGGAATTCGCCATTTACAGCATGGAATATGATGATCTCGAAGAATGAGATGGAAATTGAAGGAGTGTGATTTTGCTGGCCAAAGAAGTTAAAACTGGGATTCATTTCATGAATGGGGACGAGGCCTGTTGCGAAGGGGCGTTGGCCGCCGGCTGTCGTTTTTTTGCCGGCTATCCGATTACACCCGCAACCGAAGTGGCCGAGGCCATG
>CAZPTW010000465.1:0-2776 GCA_964589235.1 uncultured Smithella sp.
GCTCTACGTCCTGGGTGTGGTCCTGGCCATCCTGATGGGGCTTATATTTAAAAAGACGCTCTTCCGCGGCGAGGCGCCGATCTTCATCATGGAACTTCCGCCTTACCGCATGCCCACCCTGAAAAGCCTGATGATTCATACCTGGGAGAAAGGCAAGCATTATCTCATCAAAGCAGGCACGTGGCTTCTGGCCATCTCGGTTCTTGTCTGGTTTGGCCTGCATCTACCCTGGGGCGTTCAATCGAAGAAAGATTCCTATCTGGGTCAGGCGGGTCAATTCATCGCGCCCGTCTTTGAACCACTTGGCTTCGGAACTTGGGAGGCATCCTCATCGCTTCTGACCGGCGTCGTCGCCAAGGAAATTGTCGTTTCGACCATGGGCGAGATTTTCGCACCTAAGGAGAAAGAGGAAAAGAAAGAAACACCTTCGCTTGGCGAGGATGTTCTCGACATCGCCGTTTCATTTGGTGGTGCTTTTGCCGGCGCGGCGAAAAACGTTTTTTCGACGTTCGGCATCGCGTCGATGAGTACGGAAATTACGGAGGAAACCAGAAATTTGCAATCCGTTCTAGCCAATTCTTTTACGCCGCTTTCCGCCTATGCTTTCATGGCCTTCGTTTTACTCTATTGGCCCTGCTTTGTCGTGCTGGTGGCCATGCGCCAGGAATTCGGCACCTGGAAATGGGCAGGACTGACCGTGGCGTACCAGACCCTGCTTGCCTGGATCGTGGCGTTTGTCATTTATCAGGGCGGAAGGTTGATGGGATTGTAGGGAACGGTTTGAAACCGTTCCCTGCGGCTCGTAGCTCAATGTAAATTGTGGATGGTTGTTTTACGACAGATCCCCTCTCCCATGATGGGAGAGGGCCGGGGCGAGGGTGATAATCTATGAGGGTACAATTACCTCCCTCAATCCCCTCCCACAAGGGGGGGAAACAAATAAAGGAGATAGTTATGAGTTTAATAGATGGTTTGCTGGCTTTTGTAATTCTACTGGTGGCGGGATGGTTGCTGGTGCGGACCCTCGCCAAAAATAAAAGCGGTTGCACGGGATGTTCAGGCTGCTCCGCCCGGTCCCGCAGTTCAGAACAAGATTTAAAGCAAATTCAGTAGCGACATTTAGAACAAGGGGACTTGCCACCTTCAGGTGGTTGCAACCCCTTGTTCTTCAGAAATCAAACCGCAGGACATGGCTTAAAACCATTCCCTGCAATTAAATACAGGAGAAAAAAAGAATGAAGCGTTTAATTTTACCGGTATTGGGATTTTGTTTAATGACCACCTCCGCTTTCGCGGGTCATCCGCTGGTGAGCGACGACACGGGAACACAAGGCAAAGGCAAAGGACAGGTGGAAGTCGGGTTTTCCTATTTCTATGACGAAGATCGTTTAGATGAACAGACGACTCACAAAACCGACGGCGGAGATGTCGTCGTAGGCATTACCTTCGGTGTGTTCGACACATTGGATGTCATCGTCGGGCTTCCTTACGTCTGGTACCGGCAGGAAGAAAACAACGTGCGCATCGCCAGCGAAAACGGGATTTCAGATATCACCTTCGACGTGAAATGGCGAATTTTTGAAAAAGACGGCTGGTCACTGGCCGTGAAGCCAGGCGGGCGCCTGCCGACGGGAAACGAAGACAAGGGTTTGGGCGCGGGACGAACCGGATTACGCTTGTTTCTCGTCGGCACCAAAGAGCTCAACCCTTTTGCCGTGCACGTCAACGCCGGTTACATCGTCCACGACAACAACACCGGCTTGCGCAAAGATCTCTGGCATGCGTCAGTCGCCTGTGAGGTGGAAGTTCTCAAAGACGTGAAACTGATGGCCAACGCCGGCATGGAAAGAAACCCCGATCCGGCAAGCAACAACCACCCCGCTTTCGCCATGTTGGGCGTCTCTTACAACGTATCGGAAAAGATCACGCTCGACGCGGGAATCAAGTACGGTGTCACCTCGACGGAAACAGACTGGACGGGGCTCGCCGGCATGACGAGCCGTTTTTAAAAATATATTTACTGGTCGTGATTGTCTAATTCATTGTAAATAAGGAGAAAACTCATGTCGCCATGGATTTCGTTTCAAGTTGAAGAAATAAAGTCGGTTTCAATCCGGCATGAACACAATGACTGTCAGAAAGGCATCCCCACTCAGTCATGTGCGACCGGGCTCTGTGCCTGTATCAAACCCTGCACCACCTGCTCCTGCCCGAACAAAAAGAACGCTAGGGCGGCCGTTCATGGAAGATAACGTTGAAAGACCGATCGCGAAGGATAATACGCTGAGATTTTGTATGAGCGATTCCTCGTTTTGTTACCTGGTGGTCGGCATGTGTCTGAGCGTATGACGCTTCTGGAAAGTTGACGGGCCGGTCAGGATGAAAAAGTCAAAACGATGGCCGCTTCCCGCACCCGGCTTCAACGGCGAACGAAGTTCGGCAGGCTTGGGCGCAAACTCTCAGGGGCTGGGACTTCAACAAGAAAAAAGCTTGCGCCGCGATAATCGCAGAAAGCGTTTCAATCGTCCCATCCATCGCGGACAAATGCACGCAGAGACCGGCCGCAACCTTCTGAAAGGCTATGGCGGCGATCCATCCCCCGTTTCATCCACATCTTCATAAGCCTCGGGAACAAAACGCGGGGTGCAGAGGGCGAGAAAAATTAAATCGTCCTGGCCGGTGTTGGCGATGCGCTGCGCGCACATGGGCAGAATGAAAACCACATCGCCCGGACCGACATCCTGAGGCGGCAAAGCGTCCGCTTCAAACCGCCCCC
>CAZPTW010000466.1:0-2760 GCA_964589235.1 uncultured Smithella sp.
GGCGATACTCTTTTGGGTATGTTTGCCTACACCGTTGATTTTACCGATATTGCCATGGGATGGACGAAACAAAGGGCGGTCTCCCGACTTCGACACTTTCCAGAAAAATAATGAATAATAACAAGCTAGTAAGAAAAGACAGGGCACTACATTGATTTGATCGGGGGATGATTTGTCAGTATAATGCATAAGGCACCGCAGATCGTTTGAGGCCAAAGACTTGATAGATTTTTTTCTGATTAACGGTAACGTGAGAAAGAGGCAGCGATCTCCTCAACGATCATCTCCGATGACACTTTACGAATCTCAAACAGCCCATTGGCTTGACCCGCAGCAGGGATCATCACAAAGACAACAATGCCCACGTTGAACAGAAAAACTGGACCCATTTGCACCAGTGGTTCGTGTATCATCAGAGGTTTGACAACCCCAGATTCGTCGCGCTCATGAACAACCATTACCGCGACGAATGGCGCCTCTATCACAACATCTTTCTCCCTTCCGTAAATCCGATTGAAAAAAGACGCATCGATTCGAAAACCTTTGACCAGCATGACGATTCTAAAACCCTACATCAAAGAATCATGGACTCTGGCCCTGTTCCACAAGCAACAAAGAACGCTTTCTTAAAACAACTTCAGCGGCTCAACCATCTGAATCAAGAAATATCACAGAAATGAAGCTAAAAAAGATGACCCGACTTCGGTAACATTTACTTATGAGGCAAAAGACTCACCCACCAATATCAGACATGTCGCGATGACATTTTTTAATGTGCCTGTCCGTGCAGTCGAGGTCATGTTTTTCGGGCTTCAACAAAATGGCCTGTCGAAGTAAATGGCAGAGTTCATCATCATCGCAAAACCGGCCAAGGGCTTTTTTCAAATCGATTTCCGTCTCACAAAGCAGACAGGACCGTAGTTTCCCATCAGCAGTCAATCGAAGGCGGTTACACGTTTTGCAGAAATGATCACTCACCGGATTGATGAATCCAATCTCACCGGCTCCGCCATCCAATTTAAAAATCCGAGCAGGACCATCTGACTTGTTTTTCTTTCGCTCCAGTGCCTCCAATTTAAAATGACGGCTGATCTGTTTGTATAAATCGGAGGCCGGCAAAAATTGAGCCTCCTGGTTTACGTTCACATCACTTACGGGCATCAGTTCGATAAAACGGATCTGAAAGGGTTTTTCCATGGCAAGTTTGGCGAAATCTAAAATCTCGTCGACATTAAACCCGCGGATTACGACCGTGTTGATCTTGATTGGGGAAAAACCGATTTTTTCGGCTGCATCGATGCCGCGTAAAACATCTTCTAGTTGACCACCGCCGGTAACGGCAAAATACTTTTTTGCGTCGAGGGAATCTAAACTGATATTGATTCTATGGATGCCGGCCGCGAAGATATCCACGGCAAAGCGCTCCAGAAGAACGCCGTTTGTGGTCAAGCTGATATCTTTTAGGCCATCGATTTTTTTGAGCGCTTTCAAAAAATCAACACATCCCCGCCGGACAAGTGGCTCACCGCCAGTCACTCTGACTTTGATAAGACCCAAGCGAACGGCCTGAGCGACAATCCGAAGGATTTCTTCATAACGTAAAATATCGTCGTGGCCTTTCTGAGAAAGACCTTCCTTTGGGCGGCAGTAAGTGCAATGTAAATTGCATCGATCGGTGATGGACACTCTTAGGTAGCTTATGTCTCTTTCATATTGATCCAGCATTCCGATTTATCATAGCCTCTCTTCTTGATGACCGTCGTTCAATAACATAAACACCGATACAAAACAACGCTAGGATTTGAAGATTTTTTTTCGGGGAGTTCCTTTTTTTTCGAGGATTTCCAACGGGAAAATGATGAAATGACGCTTGACAGGGTTATGTTTCTCGTTTAGACATTCGAGTAGATAATCCTACCTGTGGATGGCCGTTAAAGCACGTCAAAGCTGGGAACAATACCGGGAGAAGTTATGGAAAAAATACCTATTACCAAAGAGGGATTTGAAAAATTAAAAAAAGAATTAGAAATGTTAAAAAACGTCTTTATCCCGGAGAATATACGCGATATAGAAATCGCAAGAGCTCACGGTGATCTTTCAGAAAATGCTGAATATGCCGCAGCGAAAGAAAGGCAGTCGTATCTGCACGGGAAGGTCCAGGAAATTGAGAATAATTTGGCATCTTGCAACATTATCCCCCTCAATGGTAAGGTCGCGGACAAGGTGGTATTCGGCTGTTTCGTGACGATTGAAGACGTCGACAGTGAAAGCGGAGAGACCATTAAGTATCAATTGGTCGGTCCGCTCGAATCCGACATCAGCCAAAATAAAATTTCGGTAACCTCACCCATTGGAAAAGCGCTGATAGGAAAAAGCATCGATAGTGAAATCGTCGTCAAAACCCCGGGCGGTACCCGGAATTTCCAGATCGTCGATATATCGGCAGATTAAAATGTATTCAAAAATCAAAAGGTGGTCCATACCGGATGGACCACCTTTTTTTCATTTACTCTAAAAAACTGACTGATTCCTTAATTCAAGGAACCTTTTTCCGCGACATTGATCCGGGTTACGGCACGAAGAAGCGCCAACCGCATCTTTTCATAATCATCGTGCTCTTTGGCTAACTGGTTTAAAGCTGCTTCCGCTTTTTCTTTGGCTCTCTGGGCTCTATCCTTGTCGATGGCATCCGCCCGCTCGGCTGTTTCAATCAACACGGTTACTTTGCTCCCGGTCACTTCGGCATACCCCGTATTGACT
>CAZPTW010000467.1:0-2751 GCA_964589235.1 uncultured Smithella sp.
TCCATAAATGCCCTGGACATGCCGCATCCGTTGTCTGAGACGGTCATGACCGCCCAATGGTTGCTCATTCGAGAAGAAACGGCGATCTGTCCTTGCGGACCGGATGCATCGTACGCATTCATTAGAAGATTTTCAAGTACTTTATACATCTGTTCCTGATCGATGGGCATGGAAGGCAACTGCGCGTCGAGATCTTGCACGATATCCGATTTGACAAATCGCTGGGCATCAGAGACGGCGGATTTGATCAAGGTATTGAGATCCGTTTCCTTAAGCGTCAGCTCGATTTTCCGATTGAGCAGCGCCAAACGGCTGCTCATGGTGTTGATCTTGGCGACGCTTTGAGAGATGGTTTTCAACGCGTCAGCGCGGAATTCCGGGTTGTCGATATGCAGCGGAAGATTCTGGGTGACCAACGACAATTTAGACGCCAGGTTTTTCAAGTCATGCATGAAAAAAGCGGACATGGTTTGAAAAGCTTCCAATTCTTTGCTTTGGCGGAGGCTTTCCGACAGCCTGATGTTCAAAAGGCTTGACGCCGCTTGCTTGGAGATCGTCTGGATGAGATCCGATTCCTCGAAAGTGAGCGGTTCGTAAAAAACTTTTTCGCTGAGCGTCATTACCCCGATCAACTGGCCGCCTGAGGTAAGTGGCACACAGTAACGGATGCGCGATTCCCTGGTCTCCATCTCATAGGTCCGGGTTAAATCCTCCACCCAGTTGTCCTGGTGTTGTTTGAGATCGACCGGCATACTCTGATTCGCCATGGCGCGGATCAAATCCGTGCCGCCTTTGACAAATAAGTTGAGTTCATTGGCTTGCGCTTCCGTGTAAACGGTGGAGCCTCCGAAAAAAAGCCTTTCCTGCTTTTCATCCACAAGCCAGATGGTGACAGACAGAATTTCCAGGGTCTCAGAAACAATTTTGACGATGGCTTGGCAAAGGTCGCCGGTGTTGGTGATGGAGGATGTTCGATCCGTAAAATTTTCCCAGATTTTTTGGTAGTCATAGATGGGACGTTTCAAGTGCCGACTGATGAAACGTTTTCGTTGCATGCGCAGGCGGTCGGAAAGGAGAATCGTCGCCAAACCGATAACCGTCAAGAAAACAATAAAAATCATGAGGTTGATGTTTTTGAGCCATTCGAAGTGGACGGAAACCCAGGCAAGCAGACCCAAGGCGATGAAGTAGGCACCGACGATCATGATCGTAAAGGATGTATAGAGAAACTGGTGAGACAATTGAATGCTCGCGGCCATCGGTTTTCCGCGGGACAAGGATCGCAAAATGAAGATGTCGGCGATGAGGAGGGCGCCAAGATTTACGACAAACAAACCTGTGTCGATGCCCTGAAAGAGGAGCGTCTGGCTCTGTGTGAAAAGGCGTATGCCGAAAATGCCGGCGGCGCCGATGAAGATAAATTTTGTCTGCCAACGGATATGGCCGATGGAGTGACGAAAGGTTCTTTCCAGGTTCATCAGGATGCCGACCGTGGTTATAATCCAGAAGATGTGCCATAGATAGCCGCTTCGTCCGATTCGAATAAAAAGAGTGGTGGTGTTGAGGGGAGACAAAACCAGTGCGATGAAGCCGTCGTAGAACACGGTTGTCATAGCCAGGGGAGCGGCCAGGGACAGGAGAATCAACCATTTCCATTTGAAGATTTGTTCCTTGAAATTCGCCCGGGCGAAGCTCACACTGAATAGAAGCCAGGTGGCCGGCAGAAAGGACGCGGTCAAGAGCCGCCATCTCTGCCAGAACAAGAACTGATCCAGTGTTGACGCGTGAAAGACCATACCCGTCAAGGTCGCCTCGACGGTAAATAAAAACATGCCGGCCGCAAAGACGCCTTGAACGAAAGACCGATGTCCGCGATAAACGGTGACCCCGACAACCGTCAGTGTGAGCGCAGCAGTGACGAAAGCTAAAACCATGTTGAAATTCATGGAAACCCCGGTTGCTTGTGTCTGGTGGATCGCGGTTCGTTGAATCCGGAATGATCGGTCTCAACCATCCGCTATTCACGATTCATTTTCTTTTTTTCCGATCGCATCAAAAAGAACAAAATCGGCGCCAACAGAATCAGCGCCACAACAAAAAAGGGAATTCCCCCTTCTCTGTGGAGATCGCTCTGGAGAATGCGGGGATCAACGTAATTCCCCAAAAGCGACAAGGTGATGATGCGAATGCCGTTTTTAAACATGGCAATGAGCACGGCACAGGCCGCAAGAATAAAAATTTTCCAGTTTGATCGCAAAAAAAAGTATCCGGCCAAAATCGCGGTGATGAAAATGGCCATGGCGGACCGTATACCGCTGCATTGCCTGGCGACTTCAACACTGACGTTGGAGAGTTGAAAGACAAATCCTTCCCGGATGTAAGGAACGCCGGAAACCATGAAGAGAAGATTGGTAAACTCCGTGGACCCCTTCTGTAAAAACGTGATGAAACAGTCCATGAGATCTGTGGGTAAGGGAATGGTAAACATCAAGAAAAGAAGGGGAAACAAGGCGGTTCGATATGCTTGTGGCCCGTAAAGCAGGATAAATGAGCCATTGATGAAAATGACCACGGATAAGGCTGTGACAGCGGCATGGTTGTTGAGATCCAGACTGGATTGGCTGAGCCAGGCCACGAAGAAAAGCGCTCCCCCTGAAATGACGACGGGCAGTCCGGCGATCGGCGAATATCTCGCACGCTCCGAGATCTGTTTTTGTTTAAGGAACAATAAGTAGAGGCTTACCAAGGGGA
>CAZPTW010000468.1:0-2744 GCA_964589235.1 uncultured Smithella sp.
CTCCTGGGCGGCCATCGACCCTTCACCGTGAATGGTATCCACCTGCCAGTGGTTTCCGGTGATATCCTTGATCAGGCGTAGAATTCGCAGGCGATCCTCGGTCGAAACGCCGTCTTTGGCCGCCAGATACTTGTCGATAAAGGGTTTGATTTCAGGATTCATCCAATCCCGGAAGGCGGGAACCGTTGTCGTCAGCCCGCCGCCGATATCCTGCATATGCTGGCACATGGTATGGAAATTACTGGCGTAGGTCCACTTGGAGGCGTTGATCGCCATCCGGTTGGGCATCATCACATCCATGCCGAATTCAGTCACCGGGTCCAGACAGGCTTGTTTGGCCAACATCTGCACAGTCTCCGTGACATAGGCCATCCACGCCAGTTTCTTACGCACATGAGGAATGTTCTGAACGCCGTTGTACTCCGCGATCAGACTTGCCGCGCCGGTCATGAGCTCTAATGTCCATGTCATCTTACAGGTCCCAAAGAGACGATGATAGCTGGCAAAGGCATACGCCAAGACCTGCGAATATTGCCACTCACCACACATGAAAACGCGCTCCCAGGGAACGAACACGTCGTCGAAAATGATGAGCGATTCCGATGGCTGGAGATGATCGGAGGC
Source organism: uncultured Smithella sp. (assembly GCA_964589235.1). Lineage (GTDB taxonomy): Bacteria > Desulfobacterota > Syntrophia > Syntrophales > Smithellaceae > UBA8904. Next base: position 625 of record CAZPTW010000468.1, read on the forward strand.
GGGATAATCGAATTCGCATTCTTCACCGTACACCCTTACATTCGGCTCGACCCCCAGCAGTTTCACGCCGGGCGTGTTGACCGGAACGGCAAAAGCCAGCGCATAATCCTTGTCGGCTTCGCCGTGGGTCCGGCAGGGAAGACACAGAAGCTCGTTGGCGCAGGGGGACGCACTGATATGGACTTTGGCGCCACGAACGACGATGCCGTCCTTCTGCCGATCCACGACTCTTAAGTAAAAATCCTTGTGCTGCTTTTGCTGAGAGGGATGAAGGCTGCGGTCTCCTTTGACATCGGTAATAGCCCCGGTCAACGCCAGGTCGTTTTTTTGCAGGTAACGCCGGTAATTTTCAACGCGCTCCATGTATTTAGTACCGAGCTTCTTGTCCATGACTTCGGCGGCGACACTGAAAGCGGCCAGGGCGTCCGCACCCATGCAGTGCACCAGCACGCCTCCGCCCGAGCGCATACCGACCATGTAACATTCACGCCTCCGCAGCATATCCTGAACGGTTTTCGGAGAGGTCAAAAGAAAGTTGATATCCTCCCCGTCCGCGTCTTTCGTGACAAACAAATTCCGGAAATCCGGGTGGTTCGGCAACACATAATCCATGGCGGCCATTCGGACGATGGTGCTGATGGTCGGATGCGTGCGGACGTCTTTCACACGCTCCCCAAGACACCACACCTCCCGGCCATCGTTTAAACTTTCCAAATATTGTTCCACTGTTTTGATCATACCCATTGCTCCTTTATGTAGATTCAATTCCTTCAGTTAAAAAAGACACGCCGCTTCCTTCATCGAGCGATCGACGCGCAAAAATCCCCCCCAGGAAAGCCGTCGTTTCGCCTTGTTGATTTCGGTTATGAATTCAGGCTTACACCTGCTTGTGTCTTTTGATTTTTTGTTTTTCCGGCCTGCGTCGCGTCGGAGACGCGGACGCAGGCCGAATGAATTCAAAAGATGTCCGGCGCTTATTTCTTGCTTTTGGCCAATTCTTCCTCTCGCAGAATCTTGCGCAAAATCTTCCCCACGGCCGATTTGGGCAATTCTTTGCGGAACTCAACCAGCTTCGGCACCTTGTAGGGCGCAAGCTTCTGTTTGCAGAAATCGATAATTTCCTTTTCCGTCGCTTCTTCACCCGGTTTCAAAACGATGAACGCCTTGACCGTCTCGCCGCGATAGGCATCCGGAACGCCTGCCGCCACAGCCTCGGCGATTTTCGGGTGCTGATACAACACTTCATCCACCTCACGGGGATAGATATTGAATCCTCCGGCGATGATCATGTCTTTCTTGCGGTCCACGATATAGAAATATCCATCTTCGTCCATCTGCGCGATATCGCCCGTGGACAACCACCCGTCTTTGATCTGATTGGCGGTTTCTTCTTTATTGTTCCAATAGCCCACAGTGACCGAAGGTCCCTTGATGAGAATTTCACCCGGTTCACCCTGCTTGACGTCCTGGATGCCCGTTTCCAGGTCGACCAGCCGCACCTGATTGTCGGACACCGGACAGCCGATGGAGCCCGGCTTGTGGCGGAGAATCGGAATACTGATGCCGACGGAGGCGGTTTCGCTCATCCCCCAACCTTCGTTGAAGAAGACGCCCATGTCTTTGACCCGTTGGATCAGCTCCACCGGCATGGGCGCGCCACCCGTACTCAAAAGACGGATGCGGGATCCTAAATCGAGCTCGGCGGCTTTGGGATGACCGAATATGGCCGTCACCATCGTCGGTACAGTCGGAAAATAAGTGATCTCCTGAAGGCTGGCCAGGACCGCCATGAATTCCTCCAGCTCGAATCTCGGGAAAAGAACCTGAGTGGCCGCATTGAGCATCCCCCAGTTCATGGAGAAGGTGTTGCCGTAAATGTGAAAATAGGGAATCGCGCCGATGACCGCCCGCTGGGCATGCGGAACATACGTCGTGATCGAATTCCCCCAGAGGGTCCCCTGAAACGTCGCGGACACGACGTTGGAGTGGGTAAGAACCGCGCCTTTGGGCACGCCGGTGGTTCCACCGGTATATTGGATCAATGCCGGATCGGCGGACTGGATATCCACTCGCGGAATCTTTTCGTCCGTGTATTTTTCAATGAGTTCCGAAAAATGATG
>CAZPTW010000469.1:0-2727 GCA_964589235.1 uncultured Smithella sp.
ATATTCACCGTATGTATCGTCAATCCTTAGGGGAATCTGAAAGAGTCTATCGTTGACGTTCGATTTGGCCTCGTGAAGAAAAGGACACTAGGCAATCCAACGCGAAGCCGTCCATCCCCCCTCAAGCACCGATGTCGGCTGAAGTGTAGGAAAGACGAAGGGCTGAAGAATCCAGATATGGACCAGCCAAAACCCGACACCGATCGATGTTTGCCGCCTGCCGCGTCGGTTCCCCCGATTTTTTTAAGGCGTTCCTGGGATCAACGAGAAAGAGAGAAGACGTCATGCCGATTGAAAAGACAAACCCTGTATGAATTGTGGCGGTGGGGCGCAAAAGATCGGAAATAATTGAAATCATCATGAAAATATGTTTCGGATCAAGAAAGTTTTTTCTCCGGGCGGCTTGAGTTTTTCTCCTTGCTAAGGGGGGCGACCATCCCTCCCAGGCAGCTGCCACCGGATGTTGTCGTTTGCTGAAACCTCATATCCGCCGTAAAAAAGTTGAATTATGGAAGGAGACGCAGCCGTTGAGGCATTCAAAAGAGGCTGATGTGGCGTCTAGGGGAGGGGGAAGATTCATTGATCTGCCATAAAAACAACCGGTTGTGTCCCACCTGCGAGTCGCTCATCCTTTTGATGCGGGGCTCATTTCACCGGACGATGGTCAAAGCGGCCACTCGAAATGGAGTGCCGGCATCTATCCAACCGTCGGGAATAAAAAATAATTTTTGAAAACGACTACAGTAATCCAGGTCACCGGCCGATTATTTTTTGGGAATCGGTCATTCTGTGGACCGAACCGATCATGACGATACGACCGTGAAGACGAAAAGCTGTTGCTATGATGACACTTCGTTCTTTTAGACATCACCCCTTGGAAAAAGGAGAAAAATCGCGATGAAATTGATCGTTGCGGATGATTCGCGCATGGTGCGTGGGATTGTCTCGAGAATTGTGGAACCGTTGGGCTATGAAGTTGCCGCGGCAGGAAACGGGCAAGAGGTCTTGAATCTTTTGGAGACGGCATCCGAGCCGATCGATCTGGTTCTGTTGGACTGGAATATGCCTGTTTTGACCGGCATTGACGTCATCAGAAAAATGCGTGCCGATTTGCGTTTTAAAAATATCCCTGTCTTGATGGTATCGACGGAATCGGAAGAAACTCGAATTAAGCAAGCCATGGAGGCGGGGGCCCAAGGGTATTTGACCAAACCTTTCACACCCGATCAACTGAAGAAGGCGATCGATCGGGCGCTGACAAAATCAGTGGGATGAATGAACCGGAACCCGGGGTCAGGGGCTGAAGCGCCGTGACCACCGGCCCGACGTGGCAGGCGGGCTTCAAGGAAAGATGCCGTTTATAAAAAATGGAGGCTATTTTATGAAGAAAATTCTTGGGATCGATTGCAGTCCGGAGGCGGAAGTGGCCATTGTAAAACTTCTGGGCAAAGACGCTTATATTACCTATGAGTCCTATCGGGACGATTTGGTCGTTGAAAACTACGATATGATCATTCTTTGGATGGGGCAAAACCAGAATCACATCGAAAAACAGATCTGCAACTTGCGTTATGCCTGTAAATTTCAAAATATTCCGATCATCCTCGTTCACGATCAGAATAAAAACATCGTGTCGCAGCCATACATCATCGCCGGCGCGACCGAAGTGCTGTCGCTTTTGGACCCGATTGCCGCCTCCAGGAATATCATCGGCGGATATTTGATTCCCGGCCGGGATCCGCTCGCCGAGGAGATGGCGTACTTGGAGCCGTTTATCAAAAACACCTGCCATATTTTTCAGACGATGGCGCAAATGGATGTGGAATTCAAGAAAATCTATTTTTCCAACACGATCCGAATTTTCGGCGATGTCTCCGGCATCATGGGGCTGTCCGGAAACGCGGAAGGAACGCTGGTGATCACGTTCTATTGGGAACTCGCCAGAACAATCGTGGCGAGAATGATGCAGGCGGAGGAGGAATCGATCGATGCCGAATTGATTCATGACGGCGTGAGTGAAATCGTCAATATGATCAGTGGGACGACCAAGACGGAATTCGTCGGCAAGCCTTACCATTTTGAAATTTCGCTGCCGTCGGTCGTCGTCGGCCCCGGCCATCAGATCGGTTATCTTCAGAATACCTCTGTCGCCGTACTGATCTTTCAAGCGGGGGAACAGGCGTTTGCGCTTCATGTCTGTCTGAAACCGAAAATTCAAGCGGCATAGAGGTCGATACCCCATTCGTCCGCTTTCATGAACCGATGCATTGGATCTGATGTAAGAGCCTATGGACGCTAAAAGTTACATTCTGCTTTTGAATCGCGAGAAGCGGTACGTCCAATCCGTTTGCGAGGCTCTCGTCAAAGCCGGCTATGACGTTCTCATGGAGACGACGATGCAAGGGGCTTTGAATGTGCTCGACCGCCATCGACCGGCGATCATTGTTTGTGACTGCGAACTGGAAGATGCCAACGGTTATGATTTTCTGGCCCGTGTGAAAAAAAATCCCGCCTCGAAGTCCGTTCCGTTTGTGTTTTTGGTTTCGTCCCATGTCATTGTCGATTCTCTGGAAGAGGAGGTCGCCAAAATTTTGAAAGCGTTCGATATGGGCGCGGTCGACTTCATCGTCGATACCATGGACGAAGACATCGTCGGGCTTTTGATGAAGCGCATCCGGAAAGTTCTGCCGGCCAATACCTTGCCGAACGCATCACCGGCGGAGATGA
>CAZPTW010000470.1:0-2724 GCA_964589235.1 uncultured Smithella sp.
GGTGTCAGATTGGGTTATATGAGATTTTATAACTGTTCCAGTGACGATACAGGCAATTCATATACCAGCGGTTGTAATTCATTAATCAAAGCAATCAACACGAAATACGATGTGATCAACAATGCCGTTCAGGCAGAAAGTGCCAGCGGGGGGACGCCTCTTGCGTCCGCCCTGAAAGAAGCAAAATTATATCTCGATGCTCACAAGAATAACGACACTGAAAAGAACTGCCGCCAAAAATTTGTCATTCTCGTGACAGACGGCGCTGACACTTATGCCTGTAGCGCCTCCGGCGCCGAATGCGCGTCGCACCGATACAAAAACAGGCGTGAAGTCGTCGCCAAAGCAAAAGCGCTCAGTGACGCGGGATACAAGGTCTTCGTCATCGGATTTGGAGACAATATGCCTCCCTATCTCAGAAACACGCTCAACTGGGCGGCTTATTATGGAGGCACAGATAATCCAAACGAAGCAAATTCCGGAGATCCATCCGCCTATAATATTCCCATCGCGACGGATTGTACGGCTTCATCACCGGCGACTCCATCCGCTTGCTGCAATTTGAATACGTCAGGGTGCTACCCTGCAGGGGTTTCCAGCTGTACAAACGACTCGTCTACGCTCACGGAAGCCTGTTATGATTCCTCCGCGCCATACCCGTCAACACCGGGCAATTCCACGGCAAGCTTTAGAGCGGCAAGTAACGATCCCGGTTATTTCAATCTTTCCGGCTACGCTTTTCTGGCTGCAAGTGCGACACAATTGATGACAGCCCTCAAAGCCTCCCTGAACATCATCCGCGAAGCGACCTTTTCATTTTCTCAGGCATCCATCCAGTCTTCCAGAACAACGGATGAGAATTATGTGTACGAAGGATCGTTTCAGCCTATCAACAATGACCCCTTTTGGCGTGGACACCTAAGAAAGTATCCCATCAATGCCGATGGTTCTGTCGCCAACACCTATGTGGACGCGGGAACTGTTCTCCAAGGGGCCTCTTATTCATCCAGAAACATCAAAACGTGCATCGGATGTTCTGCAAGCTATGCGACGCCGGTGAGCTTGACTGAATTTTCCACAAGCATCAATCGGGCTTATTTTGATGTCGCAACCGACGCAGAACGAGACGCCATTGTGGGTTACATTCAAGGAAATCCATCATATAATCCTGAAAACTGGAAATTGGGCGACGTGTTTCGCTCGACTCCCATCACCTTCGGATCGCCTTCGGGTTATTTTGAAGATTTCCGCGATACGAGTTCTTTCAGTGTTTCTTGCGTCGGAGGACTGAATTGCGCGACGTCATCGACTCAAACGGTCAATGCTTTTGGGTATCATCGTTGCACACATTGCAGAAGTTCAGCCAACAATAAGCGCTTGATTGTCGCCGGGGCAAACGACGGGCAGTTCCACGCTTTCAGGACGAGCGACATGCAGGAGGTCTGGAGTTTCATTCCCCCCAATTTCCTGTCAAAGTTAAAAAACATCGTTCACACGACACATCCGACATCCCTTTTGCATCAATATTTCGTTGATGGTCCCGTTTCCGGCGCGGATGTTTGGCTGGGTAGCGGGAACGGGAAAAGTAAGTCCCCCTCTGATTGGAAAAGCATCTTGAACTTCGGTTTGGGCCGAGGCAGCACAGAGCGTCTCTGGAGTTCTTCGGCGTCGTGTGATTCAGACTTTTCGGGAACGTATTCTTCGACTTACTCTCATTACTGCGGCTATTACACACTCGACCTTACCGACACACTCAATCCTAAATTTATGTGGCGATTGAACGGCCTGGATTCTGCCACGCAAGCGCCCTATCTGGGAGATTCTTGGAGTAGAATGATGATGGGCCGCGTTCTTTTAAAATCCGGCGCGACAGAGACTGAAAAATGGGTGGGTTTCGTCGGTGGCGGTTATAATAAATATGACTGTTCCGGCGGAGGTTCATGCGACTCCAGAGGGAAAGGCTTTTTCGTCGTCGATTTGAGCAATGGTCAAATTTTATGGAGTTTCACTCTTGGCGGATCAGCCGCAGCGGGCACCGGAAGTGCAAACATGAAATACAGTCTGCCTGCGCCTCCCGCTATCGTTGACACGGATAACGACGGATTCATCGATACGGCGTACATCGGAGATTTGGGAGGCAATATGTGGCGGATCAAGTTTTGTTCAGCCGCTGCGCTTAAATCCGGCAGCTGTACGACCTCCAATTGGACCGGAACACTGTTCTTCGATTCGTCGACCGGCTCTATTCGCCCCATTTTCACGGGCGCTGCCGTTGCCAGAGATCAAAGCGGGAACATTTGGGTATGCTGGGGAACAGGCGACAAGGTTGACCCGACCGCCGCCAACGCTCAGGAGCATTTCTATGCGGTCAAAGACGATCTGACCAGTTCCTACCGCGTCAACGATATCGATACCATTTCGTCCTCTTCGCAAACCTATAATCAAAGCAAGGTCGGTTATCGAATTCAATTGACAGGACAAGGGGAGAAAATCCTCGCGGAACCGGCGATATTCGGCGGGGTTGTTTATTTCACGAGTTTTGTTCCCGGCAGCGCCAACGACGCTTGCGTACAGGCGGGAACCGCTAAGTTGAATGGGGTGTATTTGACCACCGCCAACGGCGTTTTTGCCGGTGGCGTCCGCAGCATGACCATCGGGACGGGAATCGCATCGGCTCCGATTGTTTCCCTGAAACCTTCCGGTGGAACCGGATCGATTGCGGAT
>CAZPTW010000471.1:0-2721 GCA_964589235.1 uncultured Smithella sp.
TAATTGATCATAACAGCATGATAATTAGATTTAAAATGAAATGTGCTTTAGCGGATGACTCCAAATATAACTCCAAAAAATCAGCCTTAAACTCTTTTTTTCTCTGAAAATTGAATAACTTCGCTTTTCATTAGTTACTGCGCTGCATTCTTGACACTTAAGGATTCTAAGATTATAAGATAGTATAATTGGTAATATTTGAGGGGGGCTTGTTAATGCGAATGCCTAATCTGACCAAAGCGCAAAGATTTTTATTGGCGGGATTTGGTTTATTAATTTTTCTTATCCAACTCATATTTCTGTTTTATAGCTCATCACTTGATGGAATCAGTTGGATTATTTCTTTTGTCGTGGCTTGCTTTTTACTCTTGCTATCTTTTTCACCTGCTTCTCATAACTGAAAATTATTATAAAGAAAGCACCCCGGCATCACCAGGGCGCTTTATGGCCCTTTCCTATCTGCCTACTTCGTCTGCAAGCGCAACACAGCGCTCTAGGATGATATCGAGCCCATCTTCGATATCACCCCTTCCTGCCTCATCCTTCGTCATTCCGCCAAGAACGAAATGGATCCTATACGCGGCCTTGACTGCGATCTGCAGCTCGTTCACCTTGTCGTCCCGTTCTTCGTTGGTCATCTTTCCCATACATCACCCCTTATGCCTTGGTGCCGGCCGTGGCCTGTTCCGCGCTAAAAAGTTTGTTGGAGCAACCTTCCAATTCATCGGCGACACCTTGAACTGAGCCTGTCAGGAATGAGAGGATTTTTTCAATGCCCGGCAAATCAAGGGTTTCATTTATCGACTTGGTAAGGAACTCCATCGCCGCCACGGCCTCAAGAAGCTCACATTGCATAAGGCCTATTTGTTTAGAAGTGATCACGCCTCCTGTCTTTGCGCTTGCCTGTTTCAGAAAGTTGCGCTGGTTGTCATTCGGGGCATTGTCTTGCTTGTCAACGCCATCCTCGATGAACACGAAGTTGCCGCTTTCAACAACCTTGCCCCAGTCCACTCCGGGGTTTTCCTCGTGTGCGCGCATGAATGCCCTGCACATGTTGTCAACGATGCGGTCCTGCACGGCCTGAGGCATGGCCGAAAAGAACTTTGCCGCTTCCACACTCGTTTCAACCTCGATACCAACCTTGTTGCCCTTTTGATTCTGCTTCATGATCTATTCCTCCTTTTATTTCGCGCCTGGGCGCGTTTATAGTGGTCTTCAAGCGCAAAGGAGGTATGGGCATGATTGTACATACTTGTGCGTCGTGGATTGATTACTGAATAGGAATGATGTATCTCAATCTCAGCCATCCGCAAAGTCTCCTTTTGCGCTTGGTTAGGGTCGGCGTGGTGTTGGTAGCACTGCGCCGATCCGCTTTAAATACTACACTCCTCATCGATTTCCGCAAGCAAATTCTTGATCATGAAAGGGAGAACAAAGGTGAACTATGGTGAACTCGGATGATTCATTGACCATGGGAACTTCTGCATTTCTGCTTCGAAACCAAACAGCTCGCATTTTAAGAACATAGGTTTGCCGCTGGTTGTATATCGAAGCGGGAATCGATTTCGTTGAAAGTGCTTTAGAGCTCCCCTCCAGGTTGTAATGCCATACATTGGACGCACAAAAGCCATGATTGCCCGTCTGCCTATGATACGTTCAAAATAAAATTCTCCCGGGGTGGTCATTGAGCCCCTCCACTGAGCAGAGACAAATGCTGTCTTGATTTCATAGCCCTAGCGTTAAGCCCCCAAGTCCATAAATCAAGGAACACGGAAACCTCTAGTGTCTGTTGTGCTATTTGACGGATGCATTCGATTGCCGCCCATTGGGTGATTTCATCCTGGGCATGGAATGCATCAGAAGGCTCAATCTCCGCATGCGCACCGTTTGAGTCGTACCAAACCGACTTGATCAGGCGCGCCATGCCAGAGCGTTCGACCTCCTGACAGAATCGAAGCATTTCGATCAGCTCTTGAAGTTGATCGTGCCGGGATTCAATGCCTATGCCGTAGACGGTAAGGCCGCCTTTGTCGATGATGAATTGTCCGGGATCGCTCATGGCTGTACCCTCATCGGCATGGTGCTGCTCACCTTAGCGCCGGGGAATGTTTCGAGCACCGTCTTTGTCAACCGGTGCCTTCTCCCAAAAATCGCCCTCAGACGCTCAAGGCGGGCTTCATGGCCCCGAGTCTGCATGATCCATCGGATATTGGATTCCAGAAGCACGGGGAGGTCTTCAGCTTGGAGGGTCTCGGCCGCCTGCTCGTCGGATACAAGCCAGACATCCCCCACGGGTTCCAGGTGGACAAGAACATGATGCCCGGCAAGGAAGGGGTCGGGGATCTCCTGCCTTTTCTGATCTTCACCCCCTACGACAAAAGGGATAAAAGGGACAAAAGGGGTATCCGGATTATCATTTGCGGGGCTTTTGTCCCTTTTGTCGGTTTTATCCTTAAGGGTAGAATCTTGAAAATCTCGCCAGCTCATGACCGTGCCCCCCGCAGCTCCGGATTGACATCATAGGCAATACTCGGCCTTCCACCCGTGGCGCGCTTCATGGGTTGACTTATGATGTTCCGTTCCCCCAGGATCTTCAATGCCGCCTTCAGCCGGTCGGATTTCTTCACCCGGCTTTCGTGCTGCTTCAAACACTCATGCTCTGTAAAGGAATCCCGGCCGGTGTTCATGATCCACTTGAAAATCTGCTTTGCATCCTCCACC
>CAZPTW010000472.1:0-2713 GCA_964589235.1 uncultured Smithella sp.
GGCTTAACTCTTTTAGGCATAAGCGTTTCCTCGTTTTTGGGGGCTTCCAATTATTTTTGGGGGCTTTTTGCGCTAAAACAGCCCCCAAAACTACCGGATTTCGGGAAACAATATAACACGTGGTTGGATGAATGGCAATAAAAAACCCGCTATTTCTAACGGGTTTTGTACTAATCCAGACTTTACTGGATTATGTATTGGCTCCCCAGCGCGGACTCGAACCACGGACCCAGTGGTTAACAGCCACTTGCTCTACCGACTGAGCTACTGGGGAGCAACATTGCGATGCTGCGAATTAAAGTTCCGATGTCGTCGGTCATCTGGCAAAATTCAGCGGCTTAATAATACAAGTCGAAGCGGTTGTCAACAAATTCAATGCAAGATCGCTCATTATTTTCATTTTCAGCGTGATCTCCTTGTTCTTTATTATAGGAAACCTTTGGAAACAAAGCGTTAAAGGAGATTCATCATTGTCTTGCCTCAAAATGCGGGATACGATATAAGCGAACCATCTTAACTTTCGGGTGTTCAATGGAAAAAAGGCTTGGCGCTCAGGCAAGACTCAAGAAAGACGTTCTGGAACAAGGTCTCTGTACCGGCTGTGGCGCGTGCAGCGGCTTGTGTCCCTATCAAGTCGTCTATCAAGATAGAATTGTTCAGTATTTTCCATGCGATTTGGCGGACGGAAAATGCCGTGCCTTTTGCCCCAGAACATGGACCGACTACGATGCCGTTCGGCGGAAGCTTTTCGATGTCGCCGACCTGACGCCCGAGATCGGGCCGGTTCGGGGGTTTTATCTGACCCGATCGGCCGATTCCGCTTTGCGCCGCCATGCCCAACACGGCGCAACGGTGACGTCGCTATTGGAATTGGCCATGAAGGAAGGCCTGATCAACGCCGCTTTGGTGTCGGCAAAAAAAAACGATTTGGAGCAGGAAGGGCGGGTGGTCGAAGATCGAAGCGAACTTCGACGCTTTGCGAAAAGTCGATTTACCGTATCGCCGACGGTGGCCGCGTTTCATCGGCACGCTTGCGACGGAAGCCGAAAGATCGGTATTGTCGCCACACCTTGCCAAGCGGCGGCTTTGGCGAAAATCAAAACGGCGGCGATCGACGGCGATTCGAGGGCCGAATCCATCGGGATGGTCATCGGATTGTTTTGTGGGTGGACGTTGTCCCAGGAGAAGTTTCAGCATCTCCTTCAACAATATCGCGTCTCGCCGGCGGATGTAACGGGGGTTGATATCCCGTCAGGCAAAAACATGTTGGAACTACACACGACCGAGACCGTTTTCAATGTGCCGTTTGCGGACGTGGAGGCCTGTATTCGGACCGCTTGCCGCTTTTGCATCGACAGCACGGCGGAGTTGGCCGATTTGTCCGTGGGGGCGGCTCGGTATGGCGGCGATTGGCAGGAAATGCGGGAATGGAATCAGGTCATCGTCCGCAGCCGGGCAGGCGAGGCATTGATCGATCTGGCTCGTCAAAAAGGCGTCTTGGAAATCCGGCAAGCGCCCGCGCATGCCCTGGAAGACCTGAAAAAAGCGGCGGCGGAAAAAAAGAAGAAAGCGCTTGCCAACCTCGTCAAGAAAAGCGGATCCAAAAGGAAACTGTTCTATCTTTCCAGTGATGATCCGGTCATCAAAAAGTATATGGAATGATTTTTGGGAAATGGCCAAAGACCATACCCTGTGACGGATGGATGATGAATAAATTACTGGCACCGGCGAAATCAAAAGTTTTATTTCTGGGGAACGAAGCCATTGCGCGCGGCGCGTTGGAAGCGGGCGTGTCGGTGGCTTGCGCCTACCCCGGCACGCCGTCGTCGGAAGTCATCGAATCACTGGCCGGGGTGGCCGGTGACCGAAACCTTTATGTCGAATGGTCGGTCAACGAAAAGGTGGCCGTCGAGGTGGCGGCCGCGGCGTCCTTCGCCGGTCTGCGGTCGATGGCCGTCATGAAGCAAAACGGCGTCAATGTGGCCTCGGATTTTCTTCTGCACCTGACCGCCTCCGGGACGCGCGGTGGAATGGTGCTGGTATCCTGCGAAGACCCAGGCGCGCTCTCCAGCGTCAATGAGGGCGAGTCACGGTATTTTGCCAGCATGTTGGAAATGCCGCTTCTGGAACCGGCCGACTTTCAAGAAGCCAAGGATCTGACAAAATGGGCGTTTGAACTTTCGGAGTATATCGGCAATGTCGTGATGCTTCGGTCCGTCACGCGGATGTCGCACGCCAGCGGCAACGTGGTGTGCGGCAAGCTGCCCGCGACGGCACGCCGGGCGCGTTTTATTCACGACGGGCCGGTGATGGATTCAAAGACCGGCCCGATGATCAGCACACCCGTGGTGGCCAAGCATGCCATTCATCAGCAGAAATTGAAAGAGGTCGCGGCTCTTTTCGAAAAAAGCCCTTTCAATGTCTATCGAGGGCCGTCAAAACCCGACTTGCTGATCATCACCGGAAGCGTCTGTTTCCTGTATTCGCGTGAGGCCATCGAGATGCTCGGGTTGCAAAAGAGGGTCGGTATTTTGAAGCTTGCGACCACCTGGCCCCTTCCGACGAAATTGATCAAAAAGCATCTGCTTTCCGCCAAGAGGGTCTTGATCGTGGAGGAGGTCCTGCCGTTTTTAGAAGAAAACGTCAAGGTCATGGTCGCCGGGATGATCAAAGAAATGACCGGCAAGACTTTTTTCGGCAAATATGACGGGAC
>CAZPTW010000473.1:0-2695 GCA_964589235.1 uncultured Smithella sp.
ACAGAGGAAGACTTTTGATCTTGGTCCTGCGACTGCCCCTTTTTATCTTTGATCGAGAGCTTTTCTCTCGCCTTTTTCAACTGTTCGGCCACAGACGCCAAAACCGGTTTTTCCAAACGCGTCTGACGATTTTTCAGTTCATCTTGGGATACTGCCTCTTTTTTGTTTTCGGGTTCTGAATTTTTCACATCCTTTGAAAGAATTGTCTGTTGTTTGACGGAATCGGCGGTCGGTTTATCTTCTTTTTTTTCGATCTTAGGAATCGTCCCGGCCTTGTAATAGCCTTTCTCTATCGCTTCTCGTTCCGACTGAAAAACAATCAAGTGATGCTTCTTGACCTTGTTATAATAGGGCATACCGGGAAGATGATAACGCTTTGTGTCCATATTGCCATGCACGGGCCCTGAAACCCGCGATGGAGAGACTTGACTTTCTTTTGTTTGTTTCTTGCTCACCATCCTATTGTTTAATGACTTCAGGGCGGTTTGGCCTCCTGGCAGGTGGTGGATGAATGTCTTGTCGATGAGTTTTTTATTTTTCAATATCCCGGCGGCGGTGGAGGCCTTCGATTTACTCTCATAACGGCCGACGTAAACCCGGAACCATTTGCCACGCCCTTTGACGTCCGCCTCCTCGAAAAAAGCATCAAATCCCAAAGCTTTGAGTCGCTCGACGTCCGCTTGGGCTTGGTTGAGATCTTGAAAAGAGGCGACATGAATGGAATAAGCCGCATGCACCCCGGTCTCCGAGGCAAACACGACAAACAAAAAAAGCAGCGCGACGCGCAGATGTTTTTTTATATCGCCCCTTGTCCTATCAGCCATGGCCATCATCTCATTAAACCTTGTTTCAAATGCAAAAGCAATTTACATACCAGATCATCTTCTGTACAACTTCTCTCTCATCAAGGAAAAACGTCCCAGACGAGACATCAAGTTTTTTGATTTCATGTCAAATAGCTATCCAAATCGTCAATTTATTGACTAACCTTCAGCCTTTCCTTGGCTGTCGAGTCCATTAAAAGCCATTTTTCATCCATTTTCCGGGATTTTACGGCCTCGTTTATGGCACCTCATTTGCATAAGCTTCCGTATTACGATCTGATAAGGGAGACTCGAATGGCCGAATCCGATATATCTTACGAGGAAAACAAAAGAGAGTATTCGCGCGTCGACAGTTACTTACCATTGGAATACCGGTTGATTCCCAAGGAGAAAAAAGACAGCTATCGAGCGAGGCTGGCAGGTGAGACGATTCTTGCCGAGTTCAAGGAATTACCTCATCCTGACGATCAATTAATAGCGAAATGGCTTCAGAACATCAATGCCAAACTCGATGAAATTCTAAGGATGCTCACGATCCAACACGATGGATTTCATTGTTTGAATCTCACGAAGGTCAATATCAGCGGCGGTGGCATGAGTTTCAATTCGGAACAGAACTTTGCCCCAGGCGATATTTTGGAACTCAAGTTGATGCTGCTTTTGCAAAAACCTGTCGCCATTTTCCTATATGGAGAGGTCTTGGATATCGCCAAACCTAATCCTGAATACAACACAAGCGTTCAATTTATTAACATGGATGAATCGATTCGGGATGAAATCATCCGTTTCGTTTTTGAGACTGAACGGGAAATATTACGTGAAAGAAGGAGGTAACCCCGGGCCAGATGATTGCTTTAATCGGTTTTGTCATTGTTACGGTTTGCGTCATTGGAGGCTACCTCCTGGAAGGCGGTAATATATCCGTCATCTTTCAACCTGTTGAACTGATGATCATCGGAGGCGCCGCGGTCGGAGGTTTCGTGATCGCCTCGCCCATGAAAGTGATCAAAGGCGTCGGCGGGGCCATCGGACGTATCTTCACAAACAAACCGTACAGCAAACAAGACTATATCGAATTGCTTCAGATGATCAACGGCATTTTCTACAAAATCCGACAACAAGGACTCGTCTCCATTGAATCGGACGTGGAAGCGCCCGAACAAAGTCCCTTGTTTTCAGCTTATCCCAAAGTATTGAAGAATCATGCGGCCATCAGCTTGATCACCGACACCTTGAGGACCGTTATGACCACGACCATCGCCCCCCACGAGCTTGAATCCCTGATCGATCAAGAACTCGAAGCTCATCACGAAGAAGCCTTGACGCCGGCCCACAGTGTCAGTACGGTGGCGGACGGCTTGCCCGGCCTCGGCATCGTTGCCGCCGTTATGGGCGTTGTTTTGACCATGGGCAAGATCAAGGAACCTCCGGAAGTCCTGGGGGCCAGCATCGGCGCTGCGTTGGTCGGAACTTTCACCGGCGTTTTACTGTGCTATGGATACGTTGGCCCCATGGCAAAAAACATGGAATTCATCGCCAACGAAGATATGCAATACCTCAACGTCATTAAAGTCGCGCTTCTGGCTTTTATCGGAGGCGGCGCGGCGCCCAAAGTGGCCGTGGAATTCGGACGCCGGGTCGTACCGGTGGAAGCCAAACCGTCTTTCTTGGAACTCGAAGATGCTCTGCGCGCGGCAAAAAAATAAATCGAACTGATTTGCGGCATGCTCTATGGATGAAAAACATCAGCCCATCATTGTCAAAAAAATCAAAAAGAAAAAGGGCAATGCCGCTCATGGCGGATCCTGGAAGGTGGCCTACGCCGATTTTGTCACCGCGATGATGGCTTTCTTTTTGCTTTTGTGGCTTTT
>CAZPTW010000474.1:0-2687 GCA_964589235.1 uncultured Smithella sp.
GGTCGTCCATTGTCAGTTTGATAAAGGACGCGCCTGCGGCCATGTTTTCGTTCAACTTTTTCTTCAAGTCCTCTGTGTCTTTGAAATATAGACAGGGACTGCCGACGAAAGGCACCACGAGATCGGAAAAGATCGAAACATCTTGTGGCCGGATGTCGGGGTGTCCGCCGTCAATATTGGTAAAGGCGTTACAATAAACCACGCGGGGACCGTCAAGGTCACCTCGTTGGATCATCCCGAGCATGTGGGCCAAAAGCCCCGGCGCAGCGCCCATATCCCTCACGGTTGTAACGCCATGCATCAATTGCTGCACGAAATTTCTTTTCAATTGGGTATACGTGCAGAGGATCCCCAAAGGATTGAAACGGCTTTCGCTGGACAATGTCGTGTGACAATGAGCATCGATGAGACCGGGGATGACAAAACGATCCTTCAGATCGCAAATCACTTGCCCGTCCTCCGGCGCAGGCCTTCTTTCGTCAATGGATTCTATCATCCCTCGCCGGATCACCATGATCTTCGACCGAAGCACTTCGCCGGAGAGCACATCGACCAGATTGCCGTTGATCAGAATCAGCGCTTTGCCGTCACCGGCCCTTTCCTTGGGCGGGGAAGGCCGTGACGGCAAGCTCCCGAGTCCGGAACATGAAATCAATGAACCTGCGGCTGCCGCCGCGCAAAGAAATTGCCTGCGGCTGACGGTGTGGGACATTTCCTGCGTCTCCATCGCGCATGTCCTGACCATAGGCAGACTCTCTTCAACCATCGATGAACCCCCAGAATGCAAAAGAGAGAGGAAACAACCTTCCCTCCCCCTTTGACATCCATCAACCACGACGATCCATTTACGGATTCATCTCGTATTCGCCGTTGAGCGGATAGACATATTTCGACCACACCCGCTGATACTGGGCCTCATCGCCTTCGGATTTGATCAGCATGATTTTCGCGCAGTAGGCCCGCTGGTCGTCCTTGGTATTGTGCATATCGTAGATTTGCAAGGCAAATCGCGCAAAATCACGCACCATGAAGTCAAAGAGCTGATTGATGATATCCGGATCGATGTGGTCAAACTGAGCCTGTTCCAAAATCAATTGGCCATACACGACGACGGAAAACATTTCACCCAAAGGCAAAGAAAAGGACGGATCCATATCCTGGGCTTGATCGGGGCCCGCTTTTTCCAACATTTCCTTGAACAATTCGATTTGCCTCATGAAAATCGCGACATTGGGAAGATGCTGGAAAGCCTCGAAAATCGGTTTGTAATCGTGGAACAAGACAGATCCCAGCCCCTTGGTCGGCCCCTGATTGAACAAAAACAGATCGTCTTTCAACCCGAAATCCGGCGCAATCGGAGGATATTCCTTGGGATTGAAGAAGTAGTTTTTCATAAACTTCCGGATGAGCTGGACGTTGACGTGCACCGTCCCCTCCAGCTTGGACGGTCCCCGGACATCGGCGGTGGCCATCCAAAAATAGGTATCCTTTTCAAACCCCTTGGCGGCGATCACCTCCCAAAGAAGGTTGACGACTTCCTCGGATTGAAGCGTCACTTTCATCTTGCTGGTGGGATTGTAAAGCAGGTAGCGGCGATCGGAGGGGGAAGCGTTACGGAAGTAATCTGTTGCCCGCCGCTGGTAGAGTTTCATCCCGATGATTCGAAGCCAAGCCTCGATGAAATTTTTTCGCACATGCGGCATATCAGTGACCGGCCGGCCGTAAAGAATGCGGTTGGCGGCGTGGGTGATCGCCTCATAGAAGCAATGCTCGGTAATTCCGATTGAGCCCGGACCGATGTTGAATTTGCCGATGTTCACGGTATTGAGCGATGAATCCCAAGCATGCGCCCCTCGGGAGAGGATATCGTCTTGGGTGATGGGATAATCATGAAGGGCGAAGTTGGAAACGTACTCTTGATGGGACACAACATTCTTTTTCAGTTCGAAAGCCTTGTGGCGGAAATTGGTCACAAAAAAAGTGTAATCGTCCGTTCCGTCTTTGATCTTCCCGAGCGTCGATACCATCTCCGCCTCGTTGCCGTTGCCGATGTAGTACTTTTCTCCATTTGCAACCCAGGTGCCGTCTCCTTTGGGCGTCAACGTGGTTTCGGTGGCATAGATGTCGGCGCCATGCGTCCTTTCGGAAAGACCAAAGGCGAATATCGCCCCTTTCTTCAACAGCTCGGCGGCTTTCTTCTTGGCTTTTTCATTGGGACTCATCCAGATGGGGCCCAATCCTAGAATACTGACCTGAAAGCAATACCAATAGCCCAGACCGTAAAAAGCCAAAAGTTCGGAATACTCATTGTTACGGGCGGTATCCCATCGGCAATCCGGATCACCCCCACCATATTGGCTGGGGGTGAGCAATTTGGCGAAGATTTGTTCCTTGCCGATGAAATCGACAAATTCCCGATACCAAACCTTCTTGTTGAAATCTTCCGTCAGCCGGTTTTTCCCCATCTTCTCGAAAAAAGCGATGGTCTTTTCCATGATGGCCCTCGATCCAGCATCCGACATCAAAGACTTGTACTTCTTGGGCTGCAATAAATAATTCATCGTCAACTCCTTTTTTCAGTAAAAAATACCCCTTTTCTCCCGGACTCGCCGGAAACGTCCCGACTTTCGAGCCTCGAATTTACGCTTTTTTCGACAAAAGAGCCACCGAAAAAAAAACACTCCTTT
>CAZPTW010000475.1:0-2686 GCA_964589235.1 uncultured Smithella sp.
AACTCAAGAAAATTTGCTCGGTTGTTCCGAGAATGGACAAAATTGCTGCGTTGGATATGGAGCTGTCTATTGGTGGGATGTTATTTGCGAGGGACGAGCGCAAACTCTATATGAATGAAGTCCTGTTTCTAGAGAAGCTCAGGAAAAAGAAACAGTCATGATTTCTTATAAACTATCCCAATCATTTCCTGGAGTCGCAAAGTCTTTAAGTTGATCTCTTCTCTTTTTGTGTTGTAGCTTTTTTAAAGCCTTTGCTTCAATTTGACGAATTCGTTCTCTGGTGACACCCATCATATCTCCGACTTCTTCAAGAGTGAATGGCCCATAATTACAGGCGACCCAAGTACAATTTAGAAAGGCTTCATTCTTTAAACGCCATTCGCAGGTAGAGTCAGTACACACCTCACTAATAATGTTTCCCTTCTTTTTACAAATATATGTATTAATCATGAAAAAGATCCTTTCTTTTCTTGATCAGACAAACAATCGGATGCACCTTACGGTTTCTTTAATTGTTTGTCAATATTGAGATGGTTTGAGTATATGAATCAAATGAAGACGAATTAATAAAACATTTTTTCAGGAGGTCTTCTTTCCGGCACGTAAACATGAGGAATCCTACCGTCATTCCATTCTTTGGATACGTATAAGTTGCAGTAACAACTGCCATATTCATTTACATCATCGTTCCTGTAGATGCATGGACATATAATATCTCGATCTTTCTCACGGTCTCCAGAAGCCAGGCGACAGGGGCAGCAGGTATAACCGTAACGGTCCTTATTGATTAAAAGATCATTAAGAATGGACAAAACCCAATCTTTATCTTTATTTAGAAAAAAACCTTTCGGCTCTTGGTTTTTTTTTAGGATATCGTAGAGTTCTTCTGCATTCATAAGATGCCCAGGGCCTCCCGGATATCATTTTCTTTAAAGCCGACAATGATTTTATCACCGATGATTATGGTGGGGAAAGAGCGACTGGGGTTATATTGAATGACATCATTGAGTGCGTCCTCCCGTTCCTTTCCTTCTAGCAAATCCACATCAGTTGCCTCAAAGGGGATATTTTTTTCAGTTAAAAATTTTTTTGTCGCTTTACAGTGGCTACAAGTACTTAAAGTATAGAGTTTAACCTTTTTAATCATATCAATCCTCCAATCACATGATCTATCAATATAAGATATTCGATTGTCATGTCAAGATAATATAAATTTCGATGAGACAAAGAAAGATTGACAAGAGGTTTTAATTCATATATCAACATTACCTCATTTGAGGAAAGATAAAGTAATTTATGAAGCATAATAGCATCATAGCCCGTGAAGGTTATCTTTTCATTCTCATTTCTCTTCTCGTGACAATAATATCTGCTTGTCTTCATATCGTGTGGCTAACCATCGTTTTAGCGCTTGTAACTGTTTTTATAGTCAGTTTTTTCAGAAATCCTGAGCGTCATTTTCAGGATGAAGATAAACTGGTCATTTGTCCGGCAGATGGAAAAATTATTAAAATTGAAGATGTTAATGTTCAAGGTGTTATAAACGGATGTTTTAAAAAAATCAGTATCTTTATGAATGTCTTTAATGTTCATGTGAATCGTGTACCATATGATAGTGTTGTAGAAAAAATTGCATATCATCCGGGGAAATTTCTATCGGCAAATCTTGACAAAGCATCAATGGAAAATGAGCGTAATCAAATTATGCTCCAAACGCCTGACGGAAGATATATTTGGGTTGTCCAGATTGCAGGTCTGATCGCGAGAAGAATTGTATGCTGGACCAAAGAAGGAGAGCATTTACGAAAGGGTGAACGTTTTGGTTTGATACGCTTCGGTTCACGCGTCGAAGTCTTTTTGCCTGTGGATTCGAAAATCACTGTCAAATTAGGCGATAAAGTCACAGCGGGACAAACACCCTTGGGGTATCTTTCATGAACAAGGAAAAAAAAATTCGAAATGTACCTATAAAAAAAGGGATTTATGTTCTTCCAAATCTATTTACAACCGCGAGTCTCTTTGCCGGATTTTATTCAATTGTCTCATCGATTCAGGAAAAATTTGTGGTTGCAGCCGTCTCGATTTTGTTATCCATGCTTCTGGATGCTTTGGATGGACGTATTGCGCGTTTCACTAATACAACCAGTAAATTTGGGGCAGAATACGATTCTCTAGCCGATTTAATCGCTTTTGGAATGGCCCCTGCCATTCTCGCCTATATCTGGTCAATGTCCTTTTATGACAAAGGGTGGATGGCAGGTTTCATGTTTGTAGCATGCGGGGCTTTGCGCCTTGCGCGTTTTAACATTCAAATCGGCATTATTGACAGTAAGTTCTTCAATGGCTTACCGATTCCCGCCGCCGCATCCGTTGTCGCCACAACGGTGATTTTCTTTGATCACATCGGAGTGGAAGGGACGTTCCACAGTCCATACATCATGCCTATGGTAATCATCTTATCGCTTCTAATGGTCAGCAATATTAAATATTACAGTGGCAAAGATATGAAACTTTTTGCAAGAATGCCTTTTGTAACGTTCAGTGTTCTTCTGGTCATTCTTTGGTTTCTGATTCTAGCTAAGGAAGTTGCCGCGTTCATCATCATGGTGAGTTATGCCATCTCGGGTCCAATATGGCTGATCATTAAAATTCTCAAGAAAATTCATCATAGAGACACTGAAGAAAA
>CAZPTW010000476.1:0-2684 GCA_964589235.1 uncultured Smithella sp.
GGTGAGGAGATCACGGCAGAAGTGATAGATGGACCGCAATCAGTCGTGATTGATGAGGCGGAAAACCGCCTGCATGTTCAAAAAGCTGTTTTGGAAATATTGCTATAGGAGGATTACCGTGTCAAAAAAAATCAAGAAAGTTGTATTGGCATATTCCGGTGGATTGGATACATCCGTTATTGTTCGCTGGCTTATTGAAACCTATGATTGTGAAGTTGTTTGTTTTGCCGCAGATGTCGGGCAGAAGGAGGAGCTGGATGGGTTGAAAGAAAAAGCAATCAATACCGGCGCGAGTAAAATATATATCGAAGATCTTCGGGAAGAGTTTGCCCGTGATTTTGTCTTCCCGGCTCTTCGTGCAAATGCCATTTATGAAGGAACCTATTTACTGGGGACCTCGCTGGCCAGACCCCTCATTGCCAAGAGACAGATCGAAATCGCCAGAAAAGAAAAAGCCGATTCTGTCTGTCATGGAGCAACAGGCAAAGGGAATGACCAGGTTCGCTTCGAGCTTACATATATCGCGCTCGATCCGAAAATTAACATTATTGCCGCCTGGAAAGACGATCATTGGACGTTTGATTCGCGGGAGTCCATGATCGACTATGCAAAAAAACACAAAATCCCTATTCCTTTAACCAAAAAGAAACCTTACAGCTCAGACCGCAACCTGCTACACATTTCCCATGAAGGCGGCATATTGGAGGATACTTGGGCGGAACCGCCGGAAAACATGTTCGTTTTGACCGTATCACCGGAGAAAGCGCCAAACAAGGCAACTTATGTTGAAATCGATTTTGTTAAGGGAAATCCTGTCGCCATTGATGGAAAGAAAATGTCTCCAGCAGTTTTGATGGATCATATGAACATGTTGGCCGGCAAAAACGGAATTGGACGTGTGGATATGGTGGAAAACCGCTTTGTCGGAATGAAGTCCCGCGGTGTTTATGAAACACCTGGAGGTACGGTACTCTGGGCCGCCCATCGGGCCGTTGAGTCAATTACCATGGACCGTGAGGTCATGTTGATGCGTGACTCATTAATTCCGAAATACGCCCAATTGGTTTATAATGGTTTTTGGTACGCCCCGGAGATGAAAACGCTTCAGGCTTACATAGATGCGACTCAGGAGAACGTTACCGGTACGGCAAGAGTCAAACTATATAAAGGAAACTGCGTCGTGGTCGGAAGAAAATCACCGAATTCTTTGTACAGCGAGGCATTCGCCACGTTCGAAAAAGATGAAGTTTACAATCAAAAAGATGCAATCGGCTTCATACGTCTCAATGGATTGCGTCTTCGCATTCAGAATCTGCTAAGAGGCGGAAGATAATCGTTTGGAGCTGGCATTCATGACCACTATGAAAAAACCTTGGGCAGGACGTTTTCATGAAGACACGGCCAAAAGTGTGGAAACTTTCACTTGCTCCCTGCATTTCGATTCGAGATTATATCCTTATGACATTCAGGGATCCATTGCCCATGCGACGATGCTAGCCGAGCAAGGGATTATCACCCGGCAGGAGGCTTTACGTATCATCAAGGGCTTGAAAGGAATTCTAGCGGATCTCGACAAAGGAAGACTTGTTTTCGATCCGGCCGACGAAGATATTCACATGGCGATTGAAAAAGAACTGATTCGGCGGATCGGGGACGTGGGCGGAAAGCTCCATACCGCTCGTAGTCGCAACGACCAGATTGCATTGGATGTCCGCCTTTTTCTGAGATCGGAAATCGATGAAATTACTTCTTTAATAGTTGAACTGCAAAAACAGCTCGTTGAAATGGCCAAGAGGGAAATCGAAACGATTATGCCTGGTTATACCCACATGCAGAAAGCACAACCGGTGCTGCTTTCTCATTATTTTCTGGCATACGTCGAAATGTTTATGCGTGACAAGCAAAGAATGACGGACTGTAAAAACCGTCTGAATAACCTTCCGCTCGGTGCCGTCGCCCTTGCGGGCACTGGGCTACCAATTGATCGGTGCCGTGTTGCAGAGTTGCTGAATTTTCCAGCAATCAGCCGAAACAGTATGGATGCTGTGTCAGACCGCGATTATATTGCGGAATTTATCTTCGCTGCGTCTGTTTGTATGATTCATCTAAGCCGTTTTTGTGAAGATTTGATTATCTGGACTTCGGATGAATTCGGATACGCCGAAATATCGGATGCATACACAACCGGAAGTAGTATCATGCCACAGAAAAAAAACCCCGATATCGCAGAGCTGATTCGAGGGAAAACCGCGCGTGTATATGGCGATTTAGTTGCAATCTTGACGCTCATGAAAGGTCTGCCAATGACCTATAACAGAGATCTACAAGAAGATAAAGAACCCTTATTCGACGCTGTGGATACCATAAAAAACTGCCTGTCCATTTTTAGGGAGATGTTGACTCATACCACCTTCAATAAGGAAAAAATGCAATCAGCGGCAAGCGGCGGTTTTTCTACAGCTACAGATATTGCGGAATATCTTGTGGAAAAAGGGGTCCCATTTCGAAAAGCTCACGAAATCGTAGGTGAAATCGTCGCTTATTGCATTTCAAGTAAACGGACGCTGAATGATCTGACCTTGGGAGAATTTCAATCGTTTTTCAAAGGATTTGATGAAGAAATCCTAAACAGAATCCAAGTGAAGAATGCCGTCAATGCCCGCAAGAGTTATGGAGGAACAGGT
>CAZPTW010000477.1:0-2669 GCA_964589235.1 uncultured Smithella sp.
CGGAATAAACCCATATCGCCAGGATGTCACTCTCTTTATCGACGCGTCGTAACGATCTCGGAGCTCCCGCCACTTTTCATACTGTAGATCCTGGGCTGTGATGATCTTATTTTCAGATAAATCATTTTGAAACTTTTCATCCCGCATCATCTCCACTACTATTTGTCTTGAGTTCTTGTGGGGTCCTGTTTCTTTCCAGGATTCCGGCTTTTGTTGCGTTTGCCGATAGGCCGTATAGTATTTCAGTTCTATGTCAAAAAGCCCCGATTGGATGTAATAATCATGCGCCTCTTTGTAATAACGGGTGTCATCATGCTGGAGAGTGAAATAGACGGCCACATTGACGAGGATAATGAGAATGGTCACCAACGGAAGATTGTCTTTGCTTAATGTCCCGGTCAGAGGAATGATCAGCATGCCGGTTCCTTCTTGCTTGTGGTTTATGATTGAAAGTAGGTTACTTATAAACAAAAACAGCGGGTTTGTAAATCAAATATCCAAACAGATGACTCATGATTAAATGCTACCCATCGAAGAGAAAAGATGAGAAATATCGCCTCACAGAAGATCCGATCGAAGCCGCGTAATCCTTTTTTAACTTCATTTCCATGGCGTTTTTAGTTCAAGAGAGTTGAGACGATCAAGGTGCTGCGTGAAAACCTCCTTTGCGTTCTTTTTCGATCAGCTTGCCTAAAGGCAAAAAGTGTGATGAAAGAGGCGCGATTCATTGCGGTTGGACAAAAGGGGACAGATGTCCTCCTTTTTCCTTTTTCACTATGAATCGACGTGCGCTTCAGTCCGATCAGCCAAAAACTTTTTTCCCCATGACCTCTTTTCTGGGAGGACATCCGGGTTTGCGTCTTTGTCTGAGTCTCGGTCTTTCTCTGGTGGGGATTCGCCGACGCAAAAGACCAACCCCCTTCCTGTTGATGATCGCGGGTTGGTCTTTGATCGGTTTTCGAATTTATTTCTTCTTCGGACGCCAAGTCCTATCAAAACCTGAATAACACAAACATAGGATCCTTTGATTTACGGCTTCTATCCCACTCTTTCTTGCTGATGCTTCCATCCTTGTTCTTGTCGGTTTTCAAAAAATTCATTTCAGCGGCGCGCAGAAATTCTTCCTTGCTGATCTTTCCATCGTGGTCGGTATCGATCTCCTTGAGCATCTTAACCGGATCCAGACTGTACACTTTACGGATCTCGTCGCGGGAAAGCGCACCATCCTTGTTTTGATCCAGTCGGTCGAATTTTGCAGCCGCCTCGTCTAAATATTCCTGCTTGCTGATCTTACCATCTCGGTTTGCATCCACCTTCGAAAACCGATCACCCGCTGCAAACGCAAAAGAGGCGAACATCAACAGAATCGTCAAAGTAACAAAGCCTTTTTTCATAAGCGTCCAAATCTAGAAATCCCTTGGGAGTTCTTCGAGTTCGGCAAGGGAAAAGACGGGGCCATCGGAACAGACATATTTGTAGCCGACATTGCAGCGGCCGCACTTGCCGATCCCACACTTCATGCGCATCTCCAGAGACGTTAAAATGTTTTCCTTGGAAAATCCCAGTTCGAAAAACACCGGCAGCGTGAATTTGATCATGATCGGCGGACCGCAGATCACTGCCACGGCATTTTGGGGCGATGGCGCCACCTGCTTACAGATCGCCGGCACAAAGCCTTCCCTTCCTTTCCAATCCGCGTCGCCTTTGTCCACGGTGATCACGGTTGTCATGTCATCTCGCTTTTCCCAGGCGGCCAGTTCGTCCTTGTACAAAAGCAATCCCGGCGTCCGTGCTCCATAAATGACCGTGATTTTTCCAAAACGCGGCCTGTTGTCCGCATGCAACATGTAGTTGACAAGCGACCGCAGCGTCGTAAAGGCAAACCCGCCACCAACCACGACAATGTTCTTCTTCTCCAAAAACTCAATCGGCCATGGATGCCCCAAAGGCCCTCGCAAACCGATGAGTGCCCCCTCTTCCAAATCATGCAGAGCCGCCGTCACCAGCCCCGGCACCACCACTCCCGCTCGCTGAACGGTAAATTCCACGTAACCGCATTCCGTCGGCGACGAGGCGATCCCGATGGGAGACTCGCCCTTGCCATAAATCGACAATTCGGCGAATTGCCCCGGCAAATATTTGAATTTTTCTTCATCCTCCCGGTTTTGGAAAGTCAGGCGGAAAGTCTTGATATCGTGGGTATCCACTTCGTCAATGACTTTGGATATCTTAACCGGCATTGGAATGTACGGATTGTCGTTTCTCATGTCCCTTTCAAACCTCTTGATGATATGAAATGATTGTCTCCCCTGAATCCCCTCAATCCCTACAGGCGTTTATACCATTTGGCCTTTACCGCCTGCTCCACAATCGAGAAAATGTCGATATTGACCGGACAGTAGCGCGTGCATCGGCCGCAACCGACGCATGAAATCGTGCCGTATTTCCGGATATGGAACGAATACTTGTGACAGATCTTCTGCCGCAGACGCTGGAAAACCTTCGTCCTGGGATTGTGGCCACTGGCCTCCAAGGTGAAGTCCGTAAACATGCAGGCGTCCCAAACCCGCCGGCGGGTCCCTTCCCCGAACATCGTCTCGTCACAGATGTCGAAACAGTAGCAGGTCGGGCACACAAAGGTGCAAACCCCGCAACTCAGACAGGCATTG
>CAZPTW010000478.1:0-2665 GCA_964589235.1 uncultured Smithella sp.
TTCAGATAGATGTTGGCGGCTATTGGCCTACCGTGGATGGAGGCTAAGGCCACAAAGCCCATGTTTCGGTCAAGAACCTTTTTGTGGAGCTTCATAAAGAATTTATCAGGCTGGGGCGGCAGACCATGTTCCTTTCTGGTCATGACATTTAGTCGGCAAAATTCTTTGACAGAAGCAAGTGATTGGGAGATCGTAAAGTCAACTTTTTCGCTTTGAGCTTTTTTGATGTTCCGCCGTGTGGAATTCCTCAATTCGGAAAACAGCTTTTCCGCGCCTCTTTTTAAATCTAATTTATGTCCCCAGTAAATTGCAGACGGTTTTTCCAACGCCAAATTGTCTTCACCCCCTCGAAGTTCGAGGTAGTCCCATTTGCGTTTCTTCGCAATTGTTATGGCGTGTCGGAAAAGATGATGAAACAGATCTTTGTTCAGTCCAGGTAGCGGGCATACATCACTAAATGGCAGACTGACACCTCTGTTTCCTGTCAACACACTGTCAACTTCCATCATCGGCAGCAATCCCTCCAGAGCGGTTTTCGTTCTCAGGCATAAATAAAACGGTTTGTATCCGTAGGATTGCCGTAAAACATCCGCCCAATTGGCGGTGTGAAAAAAGGAATGACCAGGCAATGTCTCCAATAGGCTATTCCAGTTTTCGATTTCCAATGGATTGACGAGCTCAGGCTCAGGCATAATAGGCTTTGATCTGCTCGACAACATAGGCGACTTGCTCATCGGTCAGCTCAGCAAACATCGGCAGAGAAAGGTATTGTGATGCGCATTTTTCCGCAATGGGAAAACTTCCCTTGCCTTTCTTCATAAAGCTGTATGCCGCTTGTAGATGAAGGGGAACCGGATAGTGAATCCCGCAGGATATTCCCTTTTCACCAAGATAGGCCATCAATTGATCTCTATTTTCCACCCGGATGGCATAAATATGGTAAACGTGCTTGCCGTAGTCGGCCTCCAATGGGACGATGACCTCTTTGATCGCGGAAAGACCGGTGGTATAGTCTTTGGCATGTTTGCGCCGGGCGTCGTTCCATGAGTTGAGGTATTTCAATTTGACACTCAAAACAGCGCCCTGAATGCCGTCGAGTCTGGCGTTCCAGCCGATGATGTCGTGATAGTATTTCTTGGCTTGGCCATGATCACGAAACATTCTCATTTTCGCTGCGAGATCGTCATCGCTGGTGACAATCCCGCCACCTTCGCCATAGGCGCCAAGATTTTTTCCAGGGTAGAAACTGAAGCACCCGATGATCCCCATGGAGCCTGCTTTTCTACCTTTGTATTCCGCGCCATGTGCTTGGCAGGCATCTTCGATGACGTAAAGACCATGCTTCTGGGCGACGGCCATGATCGGGTCCATGTCCGCGGGTTGGCCAAAGAGGTGAACCGGTATGATCGCCTTCGTTTTTTTAGTGACGGCCGCTTCAATCAAAGCGGGATTCAGATTGTGGGTTTTTTCGTCGATGTCGATGAAAACCGGTGTGGCGCCGGTAAGGGATATGGCTTCCGCCGTGGCGATGAATGTATTGGGCGTTGTGATCACTTCGTCTCCTGTCCCGATGCCTAACGCCACCATGGCCATCCAAAGCGCGTCCGTCCCGTTCCCTACGCCGATGGCATGTTTGGTATTGCAGAATTTGGCGAACTCCTGCTCAAACCGGGCGACAAAGGGGCCGCCTGCAAAAGCGGTGTTTTCAATGACATCATTTATGGCCGCTTGGATTTCTTCTTTCATGCTTCTGTACTGGGCTTTCAGATCTAAGAAGGGTACGTTCATAATAAAAAAAACCTTTCTATAATTTTTTTTCACTTTCGGCGGCATGCGCCACCCACGCCGGCGGGGAACGAAAAACGACTGTTCCATACAGACGGTTTTTTTGCGTGACAATTCATGAATCGTGAAGAGCGCCCTTAATTATCCCCTCACCGGTGGGAAACTGGGCATTCATATGCTTCAAAGGCTACCGACGCCCTTCATGTTTCTGAAGGCTTCATCGTCAGTGAACCGGATAATCTTAAATCCTTTTTTCTTGAGACCTTTTTCTCGTTGTCACAAAATGCCCTCGAACAGCGGGGTGCGTCGCCGCCGACGTCCGTGATCACCTTCAATTCTTTTAAGACAAAATCGGCAATGCCCTTTGATACGGGCCGTTGCTTTCTGAATGATGTCTTCAACTGGTTTTCCTACAGTCAGAATGTTTTTCCGTAAACAAGCTTCCAATCCGGTCATGCTTTTCTTGAGGACGAAATCCGGTGGTCAGCGTGCTTGATTGAAGAAGCGGTTGCCAAAATTCATCGAGCCTATCCCATTCCCGCAGCTTTGTGCCCCCTTTGCCGCTAGGGGACGGCCGGCGCGTTTGGTCTCATTTCCTTTTTTTCACCTAAGTGTTTCGCCTTGAGTATTGAATTTTGACCTTGTACTTTAGCTTTTGTCCATCAAACCTTTCTTTTCACCCGGGCCGGGTTGCCTGCAACGATGGTGTTGGGGGGGACGTCTTTGGTGACGACGCTTCCCGCGCCCACAATGGCGTTTTCACCGATTGTCACATTGGCAAGGATGGTTGATCCGGACCCGATAGATGCCCCTTTTTTCACCAAAGGCGGTTCGACGTTCCAATCCGCTTCTGTTTGAAGTTTTCCGTCACTCGTGGTCG
>CAZPTW010000479.1:0-2664 GCA_964589235.1 uncultured Smithella sp.
AACCCGGCAACGTCATCACCGGCTCATCCAATCTGACCGACGCGGGCATGGGCACCGGCAAAGGCCCCGCCAATTATGAGTTCAATGTCCTGCTCACCCAGTATGACGATGTGGTGTTCGCCACCGAGGAGTTCGAATTTCTCTGGAAAGAAGGCGTTGATATTCTGCCGGCACAGTTGGCAAAACTGAAAGAAGAGACCCACCTCAACGACACCATCACCCCCTATGAGCTTTATCTGAAATTCCTGATCGAGTACTTCGGGCGCGGTGTCGAATTCGATCCTTCCGTACTCGAAGACCTCCCCGAAGGTTTCAAGCGCCTCAGTTACCAGACCGACGCAGTCAATCAGGGTTTCGATCTGCTGCGCAAGCACAACGGATTCTTCCTGGCCGACGTGGTCGGTCTCGGCAAAACCATCGTCGCCTGCCAAATCGCGAAGAAGTTCTTTTTCTCAAACGGCTATCCCGTCCACATCGGCCGCACGTTGATTGTCGTGCCGCCCGCCGTACGTGACTCCTGGCAAGAAACGGTTGCCAAATTCCAGCTCCACAATGTGGACATCGTCTCCAGCGGTAGCCTGCACAAAGTCCGCCACCCTGACCGTTACGACCTCGTAATTGTGGACGAAGCCCACAGGTTCAGGAACGATTCAGCCGACATGTACGACCGGTTACAACGCATCTGCAAAACAAAGGTACGCAATAACTCCACCAACCGCCTCGAACCCAAAAAGGTGATGCTGATATCGGCCACCCCCCTCAACAACACGCCGAAAGACATCTACAACCTGCTCCTGCTTTTCCAACACGGCAAGGAGACCACGCTGGAAGTCACCAATCTGCAAGGCTTCTTCGCCGAACGCATAGAAGAGTGGAAAGCGGCCCGCGATTTGAAGACTGCCGATGCCCGTAAAGCGGTCATGGTCATCACTCAGAAAATCCGCGAGAAAATCATCGCGCCCATCACCGTCCGCCGTACCCGCACCGACCTTGAGGCGCAAGCCCCCTATAAAAAAGACCTCGAAGCGCAAGGCATCGTTTTCCCAAAGACCGGAATCCCCCAGAAAGTCTTGTACATGCTCACCCCTGCGATGAACCTCGCGTATGACCGTACATTGGATATGCTCAACTCGCCAAAGGGGCTCACCTATAACCGCTACCGCGCCATCCAATACCTGAGCAACCCAGACCTGAAAGCAAAATATCCCAACGCAGAACGGGTCTCCACCCAACTCGCCACCATCATGAAAACCCTGCTGGTCAAGCGCCTGGACAGCTCCTTCCACGCCTTCCGCGCATCGCTCCGCCGCTTCCGCGACGCCACCTCCGCGATGGTTGCCATGTTTGAAGCCGGACGCGTCTTCATCGCGCCCGACTACAACGTCTCGGAATACATCTTAGAGGACCGCGAAGAGGAGTTGATCGACCTGCTCACATCCTCCATGCCCTTCGATCCGACCATCACCATCTGTTCGCCGGATGACTTCACCGAGGATTTCATCGAAGGCCTGCGACATGACCTTGCCATCCTCAACGAGCTTTGCACCGCATGGGAGGCGTTCAGCGGCGCAAGCCCCGAACAAGAGGACGACCCGAAGTTCGAAACCTTTGTCGCTTAATTTCCCGTGCTCTTTGATCCGGCACGCAACCCCTCTGGGAAAATCGTGATTTTCACGGAATCCGCCGAGACCTCCGTCTACCTTGAACAACGACTCGCCCACGCCTGCCCCGAAAAGCCTGTCCTGCGCATCGACTCCTCGAACCGCAAGGAAAAACAGGACATCATCCGCGCCAATTACGACGCCAACCTCGTCCCCCGTTCACTCTGGCGGGACGACTTCCCGATTCTGATCACCACGGAAGTCCTCGCCGAAGGCGTCAACCTCCATCGCGCCAACACCGTGGTCAACTACGATACCCCTTGGAATGCCACCCGTCTCATGCAGCGTCTCGGTCGCGTTAACCGCATCGGTGCCACATCGTCCGTGATTCATAACATCGTCTTCTTCCCCACAGAAAAGGTCGACCGTGACATCGATCTCCAAAAGAAGGCCGTCATGAAACTCCAAGCCTTCCACACCGCTCTCGGTGAGGACTCGCAGATTTATTCCGAAACGGAAGAGATCGACTCTTTCGGGTTGTTCGATCACGAGATCAAAGACGAACGGGACGAACGCCTCGACTACCTCATGGAACTTCGCCGCTTTAAAAAAGAACAGCCCGCAGCGTTCCGCCGTATCAAAGCGCTGCCGATCCGCGTACGCGCCGGACGCACAAACAAGACTAAATCGGGTAGCACCGTGGCCTTCATCCGCAACCGCCACCGCGATGCCTTCACGCTGATCCCCGCGTCCGGCGAACCGCAGGACCTTTCCTTCGTCGAATGCGCCCGCGAAATGCATGCCAAGCCCTCAGAAAAGCCCGTGCCGCTCCCCGCCGTCCACCACGAGCAAGTCCGCGCCGCCGTCGATCACTTCGAAACGGCCATTCAATCCGAACTCACGGCCACCCGCAAAGTCACCGCCAAGCACACGCCATCCGAAAAAAGCGCGCTCTTGGTGCTCAAAACACTCTCCGCATACCATTTGCTCAGTGCCGAAGAGCAGTACCTTTGCCGTGTCGCCACCGAAACCGTCGGCAAGGTGAAATTCCAAAAACTCGCCG
>CAZPTW010000480.1:0-2654 GCA_964589235.1 uncultured Smithella sp.
CGCCCAGCTTCAGATAGCGCGGCGCTTTGAAAGCGGCGGGATGCACGACCAGGGGGATGTTTTTTCGGCCGATGGCCGCGCCCAGGGCTTTCATGGCGCCTGTGTGATCGCTGTGCCCGTGGGAGAGAACCGCCGCTTCGACCTCGCGCAAATTCAGGCCCAGCAATGCCGTGTTTTTGGCCGCTCCGTCTTCGGAAAAGCCGAAATCGAAAAGCAGAGTGCGCGTTTTGCCATCGGCCGTCGTTTGAACGAGCGCCGAAAAACCGTGTTCGGCCAAGATGGACGCTTTGATTTCTCCATCTTTAATCGCCATCGCCCTGGTCACCACCGCGTTGTTGTCCATCGCGGTCATTTCAATGTAGTTGTCCTGCAAGGTCCAGATTTCAACTTTATCCACCGCTTTCAAAGACATTTTTTCACCTCCTGGGGTTTGAACGACAAGTTTTTTTTCAAAAAACGATCACGCGTTTCCCGGAATCAGTGATCGCAGGCGTTGACTCCGGTTTGCAGCGTTCCCGCGAAAAAGTCGGAGACGAGTTTTTCCGGCGTCTCGGAAGGCGCTCCGACCAGCACCCGGATGCCCTGTCGGGCGAAAAGCTCCTGGGCGCGCTGCCCCATCCCGCCCGCGATGATCATGTTCGCGCCACGCTCGGCCAGCCAGGGCGGTAAAAGGCCCGGCTGATGAGGCGGCGCGGGAATATCCTCGCGTTTCACCATCTTTTGGGTTTGATCGTCCACGTCAATCAGGGCAAAGCTCGCGCAATGACCGAAATGCGCGGTCAACTTTCCTTCCGCTAACGGTATGGCGATTTTCATGGTGTTTTCTCCTTATGAATTCAGCTGACTTGTTTTATCGACATCCAGAATCTGATCAATGATGCCCTGCAGAATTTTCCCCGTCGGTGTTTCAGAGGAATGGTAAATGAACACTTTGCCGCTATCACCGGACTGCGCGACGCTAGGATCGAGCGGAATCGCTCCCAGGAAGGGCACGTGCATGTCGGCGGCAATCTTTTTCCCGCCTCCCTCCGGCAGAATCTGCGTCAGCTCTCCGCATTTGGGGCAGACAAAGCCGCTCATGTTCTCCACCACCCCCAGCACCGGCACCTCCAGCCGTCTGCAGAAACTGATGGATTTGCGCACATCGATCGCCGCGACCCTCTGGGGGGTTGTCACGATCACCGCGCCGGTCAAAGGGGAAATGAGCTGACACAAAGACAGAGGCTCGTCGCCCGTACCCGGAGGCGCATCGATGATCAGATAATCGAGATCTCCCCAGTTGACGTCGGTGAGAAACTGCTTGATGACGCCCATTTTCATCGGACCGCGCCAGATAATCGCGTCGTCGGGATTTTGCAGTAAAAATCCGATGGACATGACTTTCAGCCCGCCGAACTCAACGGGCATCAGCTCGGCGGGGCCGCCTGTGAGGCCCTGCCCTTCGAGCCCCAGCATCGTGGGCACGCTCGGCCCGTGAATATCGACGTCGAGAAGTCCCACGCGCAAGCCGTTTAGCGCCAGCGCCGTGGCCAGATTCACCGCCACCGTGCTTTTGCCGACGCCGCCCTTGCCGGAAAGGACCACGATCTTGTGCCTGATGCGGCAAAGCCGGGCTTGCAGCCGCTGACGATCGGCGTAATCCTGATCGCTTTCGTTTCGTTTCTTGTTTTTCGCGGAGCAGCTCGAATCTCCGCACGAATCACACGTTTTCTTTTCTGTCACGTTTTCCTCCTCCATCATGTTTTTTTTCCAGATAATCGTCGCAGGCGGCGCGAAGCGTGTTGGTGGAAAGCATGGCGCAGTGTTTATGGCTGTCGGGCAACCCATCCAGAGCCTCCAGGACGTCTTCCTGCAGAAGTTCCCTGGCCTCTTCAACCGTTTTTCCGTCGGCCAGACAGGTGGTCATGCTGCCTGAAGCCAGCGACGGCCAGCAACCGTCCGTTACGAAAGACACGCGGGCAATCCTCCCGTCTTGCACATGGACCCAAAATTCCATCGTGTCACCGCAGGGGCCCGTGATTTTGGCATGCCCGTTGAAAACCGCAAGCGGCCCCAGGTTGTGCGGGTCGTTGGCATGCCGTGTCGCCTTGAGATAAAACTGCTCTAAGTTCACCAAGTCCTCCATCTTTCAGATCACCTCCGAATCGTTGAGTTGATTCCAGATCCGCGCCACATCCGCCGCGCTTTCGGCATCCGTTTCCACAACGGCTTTCCGTCCGATCTGCGCTTGGGTGACGGCCCGGTCGTAACGGATTCGTCCCACAACCCTTGCGCCGGCCTCACGGGCTTTCTCTTCGATGAGACCCGTCATCTCCGGGTTGATGTCCCATTTGTTGACGCACACGGACGCGGGAATCTGAAAATGCCGGGCCAGCCCCAAAACGCGTTTTAGATCATGCTGACCCGAAACGGTCGGTTCGGAAACGATCAGGATTTGAGACGCGCCGGTGATCGACGCGATCACCGGACACCCGATACCGGGAGGACCATCCACCAGAATGCAGTCGCGGCCTTCCTTTTCAGCCAGCGCCCGGGCCTCGCGCCGCACCGTCGAGACCAGCTTGCCGGAATTTTCGGCGGCGACGCCGAGTTTGGCATGCACCATCGGCCCCAGACGCGTGTCGGACACAAACCAGGTTCCACACAGAGACTCT
>CAZPTW010000481.1:0-2649 GCA_964589235.1 uncultured Smithella sp.
TGGTGTAAACCGGCCCAGAAAAAATCTCCCCGTGATCACCTTGGTCGGGGAAATTTTCGTCCGGCGCGACAATCTCTCGCGGCAGCGGCTCATCGAGAAACTCGCCCAGCGGGGTTTTGCCGTCGTGTGCGCGCCGGTCAGCGAATGGATCCTCTATACGAATGACTTGGTGAAAAAGAACATCGTTCGACATCACCTCTCCCGGTTCGATCGGATCAAATTTCTCCTGGTCGAACAATATGTGGCGCTTTACACCCGGAAGCTCCAGCGGGTTTTGAAAGCCTCGGGCCTGACACTTTCCCATCCCGTGGACATCGACGACATCCTTCGCCATGCCGCACCTTTCTTGTCGCCTCATCTGACCGGTGAGGCCATCCTCACGATCGGCAGCGCGCTTCGAGAAACGGCCACAACCGTCTGCGGGGCCATTTCCATCGGCCCCTTCGGCTGCATGCCCAGCCGTCTGGCCGAAGCCGTTTTGAGTGAAGCCATGCACCGGAAAACCAAAACGACCCTTACCCCCCATGACGCGTCGCTTGCGCGGATGTTAGAGGATTTTGATGAACTGCCTTTTTTGTCCATCGAAAGCGACGGCTCCCCCTTTCCACAAATCCTGGAAGCCAAGCTCGAGGCGTTTTGTCTGCGGGCCCTGCGTCTACACGACCGGATGAGCAGACGCTAAGCGGCTCCCCCGGGTGGCGTTGCATTCGCCGGTTCATGCCCGGGATCGACTCGCTCGCCGGGTTCAATCCCAAAAAGGACGACAGGTTTTCCGCCCGTTCCCTTACCTGCCGAAATGGATCGCGAATCTTTACACTTGACTTTCGTTGGGATTTACCGGCTTATAATCGTAAAAAAGTTTTTTTCATCGAGGGAAAGACCATGAGCGAAGAGCGAAAACTTTCGGCGGCCATGTTCATCGGCGTTCGAGGAGAGGGCATCATCTCCTTCGGCTCCGGCCAGCCCGATTTGCCGCCACCCAAAGAAGTTTATGAAATTCTGCCGGATTACAACGGTTTCAAATACGGCCTGGTTCAGGGGCAGGAAAATCTACGGGAGGCGCTGGCCAAACAGTACCCCCGATCGACCGCGGACAGCTTCGTCATCACCAACGGCGCCTCCGAAGCGCTGGATTTATCGCTGAGGGCCATCGCCTGGATTCAAAAAAGGAAGGGCATCGACCGGCCGAAGTGCCTGCTTTGCCGCCCCTACTACTATTCCTATCTTCCCCTGGTGCAATACGCCGGATTTGAACCGGTTTTCACCGATCTCGAAGAAGGCCGTATCGTTTGCGAAGATTTCGAACGGAAAATCAAGGACTGCAAAGCGGTCTTGATCAACTCGCCTTCCAATCCCACCGGCCGGGTGGAAGCCATCGAAACCCTGAAGATGATCGAAAAGGTCACGGAGGACCTGGGCGTCTATGTGCTCTCCGACGAAGTCTACAAGGATTTGATCTACGTCCGGGAGAATTATCTGATCAAGGGGCCGCATGTGGTCACGATCAATTCTTTCTCCAAGACGTTCGCCATGACGGGGCTCAGGGTGGGCTATCTGTGGTCGCTGGATTTGGATTTGGTCAAAACGGTCATCGAGATGAAGTCCCACACGTCGATGAACACCAGCATTATCGCGCAGGAAATGGCCTACGCCGCCACAACGGTTCCCAAGCGATACATCGACGAACAGCTCAAAATTTGGGAATCGAGAAGAGACTTGATCTACAAGGGCATGGTCGATCTGGGTCTCGATTTGTGGAAACCGGAAGGCGCCTTCTACGTGCTGCCGAAAATCGCCAACCCCCGAGACTTCGTTTGGGAGATGTTCCACGATCACAAGGTCATCACGTATCTGGGCGAATGGTTCGGCGCCCCCGACCGCGTGCGTTTCTCCTACGCGTTGGATGTGGATAAAATCGAAGAGGGCCTCGAGCGCGTGGGCAGATACTTGAAAACCAGAAAGACCTGACGAATCGCCTCGCCACACCGGATTTCCGAAGGCTTCATGAAACCGACAAAAGAGAGACCGCGGGGATCGGCTTGTGGCCGGTCCCCGCGGCATGCCGTCAAAACACCTGCCGATAAAGCGACGCCACCTCGCCCGGATCCGACACGGGCCGGGCATTGAAGAGGGCGGCCGTATCGCAGATGGCGTGGAGTCCGGCCAGATCCAGACCATCCTCCGGCACGCCGACCTCCCGAAGACGCATGGGGTGACCGGTTTTCTTCATCAGGGCCTCGATCGCGTCAGCGGCGGCCAGCGCCGCCGTCTTGGGATCCATCCCCGCAGTGTCGACCCCCATGGCCTGGGCCACAAGCGCAAGCTTGTCAGCCGCAAAATCCACATTGAACCGCATGACCGCGGGCAAGACGATGCCGCAGGCCGCGCCGTGAGGCACATTGTAGAGGATGCCGACCGTGTGCGCCATGGCGTGCGCCAGACCGACCTGCGCGATGGTAAAGGCCCAGCCGGCCATGGTCGCCGCAATCTGAAGCTGATTGCGCGCTTTGCTGTCGGAGGGATGGTCGATCACCTTCGGCAGATTGTCCTTGATCATACGGATGGCCTGAAGCGCCTGTCCGTCGCAAATCGGCTGGGACAAGATGCTGGTGAGCGCCTCCACCGAATGGGTCATGGCGTCCATGGCGG
>CAZPTW010000482.1:0-2640 GCA_964589235.1 uncultured Smithella sp.
TGGCCAGTTCGAAGGCCCGTTGGGCGATGCGGCGGATTTCCTCTTCCGAATAGACCATCGTGTTGATTCCGGTCCGTTGTCCGTTTTGATCGATGGAGACGCCGCGCGGCCGGCCGAAATACACATCGCCGGTCAATTCACGTAAAATCAAAAGATCGATCCCTTGCACCAATTCCTTTTTCAGCGGCGAGGCGTCGATCAATTCGTCAAAAACGACCACAGGTCTTAAATTGGCATAAAGCCCGAGTTTTTCCCGTAACCCCAGAAGCGCCCGCTCCGGTCTGACACTGTAATCGAGTCCTTCCCATTTCGGCCCTCCCACGGCGCCCAAAAGCACAGCGTCACTCTGCATCGCCAACTCCAGACTTGAGGGAGGCAGGGGGGTTCCGAACGCGTCATAGGCGCTGCCGCCGATGAGACCCTCCATCATCTGCAGGTCAACACCTCTCTTATCGGATACGACTTTCAAAATCTTTAACGCTTCCCGGACAATTTCCCGCCCGATGCCGTCTCCGGCGAACACCGCGATTTTGTATGATTGGCTCATGGCATCCTCATTTCTTGGCGATGTGCTTCATCAGTCCGCCGTCCGCGATCAACTGCTCCATAAAAGGGGGAATCGGGCTGATGGTGAAGACCTGACCGGAATCGACGACTTTTATCACGCCTTGGGCGCTGTCGATTTCGATTTCCGTGCCTTCGGCAACTGCGTCGGGCAAGGCCTTGGATTCAAAAATGGGCAGTCCCATATTGAATGAGTTGCGATAGAAAATCCGCGCGAAACTTTTGGCGACCACGCAGGAGAGGCCCGCCGCCTTGATCGCAATGGGGGCGTGCTCACGCGAAGATCCGCATCCGAAGTTTTCGCCGCCTAAAATGATGTCACCCGGCTGCATTTTCTTGACGAAATCGGGATCGGCGTCTTCCATACAGTGCTTTGCCAGCTCTTGGGGATCGGAGGTGTTCAGATAGCGTGCCGGAATGATCGCGTCGGTATCGATATTGTCACCAAATTTCCAGACTTTTCCTTTCAAGATCATGGTCTAAAAAACCTTTCTTCCATTTTTTATAATTCTTCAGGCGAGGCGATGCGGCCCAGGACGGCGGAGGCCGCCGCCACAGCAGGGCTGGCCAGGTAGACTTCGCTTTTGGGATGTCCCATGCGTCCGACGAAATTGCGGTTGGTGGTGGCCACCGACCGTTCGCCTTCCGCCAGGATCCCCAGATGCCCGCCTAAACACGCGCCGCAAGACGGCGGGGATATCACCGCTTCGGCGTCCAGGAAGATATCCAGGAGTCCCTCGGAGATCGCCTGCTTGTAAATGAGCGGCGTGGCCGGGACGACAATCAAGCGGACATGTGACGCGGCTTTGCGATGCTTCAAGATTTGCGCGGCGACGCGCAGATCTTCAATCCTGCCGTTGGTGCAAGAGCCGATGAGCGCCTGGTCGATTTGAATGTGGCCGGCCTGGCTCACCCCTCGGACGTTGGACGGGAGGTGAGGAAAGGCCACCTGCGGTTCGAGCTTGCCGGCATCGATTTCAATGATTTGAGAATAGACGGCATCGGGATCGGACGCGTAAATTTTGTAGGGACGTTTGGCGCGATTTTTCACGTATTGTTCTGTCACGTCATCTGCGGCGAAGATGCCGTTCTTGGCGCCCGCTTCAATGGCCATGTTGGCCATCGACAGGCGGTCAGCCATCGGCAGTGCGGCGATGGTTTCTCCCGAAAACTCCATCGCCTGGTAGAGCGCACCGTCGACACCGATTTTCCCGATGATGTGGAGGATCAGATCTTTGCCACAGACCCATTTAGGGAGTCGGCCGTTGATGATGAATTTGATACTTTGAGGCACTTTGAACCAAAGCTCCCCCGTCAGCATCGCCGCCGCCAAATCCGTACTGCCCACGCCGGTGGCGAAAGCGCCCAAAGCGCCGTACGTGCAGGTATGGCTGTCCGCCCCGACGACGAGATCCCCCGGCAGCACAATCCCTTTTTCCGGCAGGAGCGCATGCTCCACCCCCACTTGTCCCCCTTCATAGAAATGCGTGATCCCGTGTTCGATGGCGAATTCGCGGACGACCTTGCACTGCTGGGCTGAACTGATGTCCTTGTTGGGGGTGAAATGGTCCAACACCAGGGCAATCTTCTCCGGATCGAAAACTTTCTTGCCCCCTGCCGCGCGGAATTCGCGGATCGCGATAGGCGCGGTAATGTCGTTTCCCAGCGCGATGTCCACCTTCGCGTTGATCAACTGTCCGGGCGCAATGTCCTTCAGATCGGTGTGCGCCATGAGTATTTTTTCTGTGATTGTGTATCCCACGTTTTTCCAAGCCTCCAATGAACGAAAATCCTTCTGAATCTTTGAGAATGGCTGTCATTAACCTATTTTTTGTCTTTCTTCAACTTCAACCTTCCTCCACTTTCACTTTTCTGACATTCTCCTTCAAGAACTCCAGACGATTGAGCGCGTTGATGTAGGCTTTGGCTGAGGCCACAATGACGTCTGGATGGGAACCGCGGCCGACAACGGAATGGCCGTTGTATTTGAGCTGAACCATGGTTTCACCCTGGGCGTCGGAACCGCCGGTGATGGCGTTGACCACGTATTTCATAAGCGGGTAGTTGGTTTTGGTG
>CAZPTW010000483.1:0-2638 GCA_964589235.1 uncultured Smithella sp.
TGCGTTCGGGACGCAGGAGTCGCGCGTTCAAATCGCGCCATCCCGACCATTTTCCCACTCACATCCTAACCGACAACGGAAGCCATCTTGAAAATCGGCAAGTACATGGCAATGATCATCCCGCCGACAATGCCCCCTAAGAAAACCATCATGACCGGTTCCAGAAGCGATGTCATTGCTTCAACGGCCGCGTCCACCTCGTCATCATAAAAGTCGGCGATTTTGTTGAGCATCGAATCCAAAGCGCCCGTCGCTTCACCGACGGAAATCATTTGCACAACCATCGGAGGGAAAATGCCTGTTTCGGAAAGCGGTTCAGAGATGGAACGCCCCTCGCTGATGCTTTGACGGGTTTTCAACAGGGCATCCTCCACGACGACGTTGCCGGCTGTCTTGCTGACAATGCTCAAGCCCTCCAAAATGGGGACACCGGAGCTCATCATGGTCGCCATGGTGCGGGAAAACTTCGCGACCGCAACTTTCTTAAGAAGAGGGCCAAAAATCGGCGCCTTCAAAATGGCCGAATCTATGGTCCACCGTCCTTTTTGGGTTGCATAAAACCTATTGAACGCAAAGACGATCGCGAAGATCAAACCGAGAATCACCCACCAATACGATTGAGCGAATTCACTGGCGCTAATCAACATCTGTGTCGGTCCCGGCAGTTGCCCCCCCATCCCTTCAAACATTTTTTTAAATACGGGAATAACCTTGATCAAAAGCAAGGCCACCACAGCAAAAGAGATGACCAAAACAGCGATGGGGTAGGTCATGGCGCCTTTGACCCTTGCCTTCAGCTTCATCGCCTTTTCCAAGTAAGACGATAAACGCTGCAAAATGACATCCAAAATACCACCCGCCTCGCCAGCGGCAATCAGATTCACGAATAATTCATCGAACACCTTGGGATATTTCCTCAAAGCGTCTGTCAAGCTGGTTCCTCCCTCGATATCTTCCTTAATCGACCGAATGATTTTCGCAAAAGCCTTGTTTTGCTCCTGCTGCGCCAAAAGATCCAAACATTGGATCAGCGGTAGACCCGCATTGATCATGGTTGAAAAAATACGGCAAAAAACAACGATATCTTTTTCCTTCACACGACCGGCCAAAAAAGGAACATACTCCGCTAAATCTTTCGGCTTTGTTCGAACCTCGATGGATTTGAATCCCTGGCGACGTAATATGGCCCGGACGGCCGCTTCATCCACGGCCTCCATTTCGCCTTTTTTCACTTCATCTTTTCTTGTCGTTCCTTCCCAGAGAAAAACCGGCATAGTTCAAAAAATCCTTTCTTTTGGTGGATAGATTCAAACTCGTTGTATCATAAACTATCTATTGTGTGTTTTCAACCACTTATATTCGCATACCCGACTGAAACCGTTTGCATCGCCTCATTTGCGCTTTTTCGCATCTTCCATCCGGTTCATGAGAATTTCGTACTGAATGATGCCTGCCGCCACACTGACGTTTAATGAGTCAAAATCGGCCATCATTGGAATAGTGATTAAAAAATCGCATTTCTTCTTGATCAGCGGCCGAAGGCCTCTAGCTTCGCTACCCAAAACCAAAGCCACGGAACAGTTAAAATCGTGATCGCTCAAACGCTTTCCACCGTGCGCGTCCGCACCGTACACCCAAAAGCCCTTCTTTTTTAAATCGTCAATGGTCTGAGATAAATTCGTGACGCGCGATACAGGAAGACTTTCGGCGCTGCCCGCTGACGCTTTGATCACCGCCGGCGTGACACAAGCCGCTCGGTCCGTTGGAATGATAACGCCGTTTGCGCCAAGACAATGCGCACTGCGGATGATAGAACCTAAATTTTGTGGATCGACAATGCTATCTAAAATGACGATCAGATCATGAGAAAAATCCGGGTGACGGTTTTTCAGCAATGTTTCCAAATCCGCATAGACAAAAGTGTTTCGAAAACCAATAATTCCTTGATGATCCTGTTTTCCCGCCAGTTCATCCAGGATTTGTCTGGGTTTCCATTCTACAGGGATATTTTTCTTTCTGGCCGTCTCGGCCATCGCCAAAACGGCCAAACCGGTCCGTCCAGAAGCAATGACGATTTTTTTCAGGGGAGAATTTTGCCTGTCGAGAAGAACTTTGATAGGATTTATACCGTAGACTACCTCCATTGTTGCCTTCCGCCGGTCATAAAGATTGCAGCATTCTAACTTCTTGCCGCAAGACCGTCTTCAATTTCTTGGATGATCTGTCGACAGGCCATCAGAGGGTCTTGTGCTTGTCGAATCGGCCGACCCACAACAATATAATCAGCCCCGGCCTTAACGGCTTCAAAAGCGCTGAGCGTTCTTTTCTGATCATCTTTCACAGGCTCCACTGAGGAACGGATGCCGGGCGTTACAATGACGAATTCATCAGCCATCGATCGCCTGAGCGAAACAATGTCTTGAGGCGATGCGACAACCCCCGCCAAGCCCGCTCTTTGCGCCATTCCAGCCAGCCGAATCACCAGATCATTTGTCGTTTGCGGAAAACCAATCTCCGCCAAGTCATCGTTGTTGAGACTCGTCAGAACCGTGACAGCCAAAACCAAAGGTTTTGGAAGTCCCTCCCTTTCAGAACAGGCCCAAACAGCATGCATGGTTTCTGAGAGCATTTTGCTTCC
>CAZPTW010000484.1:0-2628 GCA_964589235.1 uncultured Smithella sp.
CAAGCAACACCGGAATATGTTTTTCGTCAGCCGCTTCCGGAAAGAAATAGTTTGATGAAAAAGCCCGAACCTTGGCTGTACTCTGAATCAGCTTCCCTGCGGCAAAACCTTTGCCCATGAACTTGGGATCGCAGTCCTTGCTCCAGTCGGGGAGCACATACCGCCCGCCGGGAATGTTACAAAGCTTGATTCCCTTTACCGGTTCCTCTTCTTTGCCGTTGACAAGGACACCGAAAAGATCTCGCCAGTCCCCGTTTTCAAACGGTTCCCACGGCGTATTTCGTTGTATATTCGTGCAAAGATGCGGCAATGCAGCGATCAGGGTTCCGCCGTTTTCAACATATGCTTTCAACCTGGCATACAATTCAGCGGTCATGGTATTCCAGCCAAGAAAGATCAGGCAGGAATAACGTTCCAGGGCTTCTTGTGGCGCTTCTGCCGGAACAATATCGTACATTCCGCAGGCGGGTTGCCCGGAGAAGTCATTGTCGCCGATATTCAGGTTGTCATACCAAGGGCACTTCCGCATCAATGCATTGAGAAGATTCCAGGAACGTTCAGCGTCTCCGCAGCGAAAATCCGGCTGC
Source organism: uncultured Smithella sp. (assembly GCA_964589235.1). GTDB lineage: Bacteria > Desulfobacterota > Syntrophia > Syntrophales > Smithellaceae > UBA8904. The sequence goes on from CAZPTW010000484.1 coordinate 588, forward strand.
TGAAATTGTCCCCAGACGCAATTGCTCCACAAGCCGGGATAACCGTCAAGCTTACCGTACAGGATGCCGATTTTCACATCGGGTCCCTCTTCCGGGCGGTCATCTTTTTCACAGAATTCAGCAAAATTCCGCATGATCTGCCGAAACCTGGCTGCCAGCGGATCGTCCCGCTGTATGTTTTTGCCAAGTGCGCTGCAACCGAAATGTCCGGACTCTGAATGAATGGTTGTAAGCCCCGCGAGGTAGCAGTAATAGAGTGAATTTTGCCAGCGTTTCAAATACAGCTCATCCCAGTCTCCGCCACCGTACCAACCGTATGCGACCAAGGCACCAAACTCTTTGCGCCCCAGAGCCCTTGCCGCACCACGAAGCGCGGCGGTCATCCATTCCGGATTTCCGGGAAACATCTCCAGAAACGGGACATCGATTCCATGGGTCATGGTTTCCCAAAAAAGCATGCTGCTGTCCGTATTCCAGAAGGGTTCTCCCCCATATTGTTTTTCCTGGGCAATGAAGTTCTGCAATTGAAACAAAAAATTATCACGTGCTTCTGGCAGAGAATCGGCAGCGGCAAGCAGAGGATACTCTCCAGAATGCGGTTTGTCCGGTTCGGCGCTGTTGACCAGGTATTCCTCGGGCTGATAGAGCATTCCAGTACTTTCGCCGACCACATATCTTCCCAGATAATATCCTCCGCCGGCTTCAATAAGCTGACGGAACTGATCCGAGGTAAGCCGCCCCTGAAAAAGCTCCTCGACCGAAAGATTCAGGCGGTATCTTTCCCGCCGAGCCAATCCCATGACCAAAAAAGGCAGTTTATGTTCACGACAAAAGGCAGCCAGCCGCAATGCCTCGTCAAAATCATCCGACAACAGCAACCCGAAGGAATTGCCGATCTTCTGATCAAGCGCAAACTGCGCCCGCTCGATACTTGATACACAGGACGGACCAAATTTAACTTTCATAGCATCTTATCCTCCAATTTCCGTTTCAAGTACAATCACCGCTGTTTCAGTCCAGTCATTGAGGCGAATATCTGTCTTCCAGGTCTCGCCCTCCTGAACCGGCGTCACTTCCTGTTTTTTCCGCCCATTCCTGTCAAATACAATTACCTGAACCGGCTTGGCGCAAGTCGAGAAGCTGCGTGAAACGGCTGTCAGAATGCGTTCCTTTCCAATAATAAAGCCTTCACCAAGCTCGACAGGCGTCATCGGATACATGTAATTGAGGATGCCATATTCACCTGTTCCCGGCACAATTCCGTGGGTGTAATAGTAATATAGCAGGCCGTGACGCAGGGCGGTGATGACCCCACGATGCAGGATGAAGGCTCGATCCTGCGGATCCTTGCTGTAAAACCCAGGCCGCAGACCAAGTATGACCGGGGATGGACTCAGCTGGCTCTTCGCTTCGTGACGCAGCACTGGCGGCTTCTCTTCTCCCAGGATAAAAGACGAAATATTGTCATTTTCCATTTCGTGGAAACGCATGCATCCCTTGCCGGTTTTGAGACTGGTCGGCTGTGTATTGGCAACTAAAATTTTATTTTTGCTTATGACATGGCGGATTATCTCTTCCCTGGCACTGATTCCAGTGACTGCATAATCGTAGTATTTTCGCATGATCTCGCCCTGTTCATTCAATGCCACGGTTCTGCCGTCCCAGCGATCAAACGAGCAGCGATCTTTACGCGCCAGGGGACCACCGCAGCCGGCGGAAAACTGATCGATATAGACCCCGTCAAATCCGATTTCATCGATCATATAATCAATCAATTCCATCAGTTCCTTGTATCTGGCATTTCCGCATTCGACCTGCACCATAAGATTCAGCAGTGGTTCCGCCGGATAGAAGGTGTCTACAAAAATGGAACCGTCTTCTGTTCTCAGCAAAGAATCTCTATAGGGTGTATTCCGGGCAATGATTGCGGATTGTTCGGCATCGAGTAAATACCCGTACTGACCGCCATTATCTTTCCCGCTTTTTGGCAGTTTATCCCCCTCCGGGATCGTCCGTTTATCGATAGCAATCAAGTTGCACT
>CAZPTW010000485.1:0-2612 GCA_964589235.1 uncultured Smithella sp.
GGAAACGGCCAGAGCCTCTTCAAAGATCCGCCTTGCCTCACGCGCGACGGCCGCGGTTGAAAAATTGTCCGAGGCATAGTCGGGGGAGAGTGTGGCAATCAGTTTCAGGCAAATGACGTTTCGCTCCCCGGTGTTAAAAGAAAACGTGCCGGGGCGAAACAGTTTGTCCGTATCGCGGATCAAAACGAGTTTCAAATCGGCGCGGCAATATCGCGCAATGCTGAAAACACCCCGGTTGAACGGCCCAAGATTTCCGTCCCGGCTGCGTGTTCCTTCCGGGAACACAAACAAATTGCCGCCGGCCGCCAAATGGGCTTTGATGGACTCGAGATTTTCAATCATGGCCTCGCCGTTCATCTCCTCGGCGGAAGACGGGACATAGCCGGCTTTTTTCAAAAACCACCCGAAAACGGGAACGCTGAAAAATGAATTTTTGACGATCGTCGTCTGACGGGAATAAAGCGACACCAACAAGATCGGATCGAGATAAGAGACATGGTTGCACACCACCACACTGGCGCGTAAATCGCGGACGAGCGGATCGATCCTGAATTTTGTTTTCGGAATTAAAAACCGGACCAACGCGAAAAAGGCCCGCAGGTGAAGATGATTCAATCGCTGCAGCGCCGCCGCGGCGCTGCGCATCACCGCATAATAAGGAAAAAAGAAAACCGGCAGCAGCACCAGATATCCGAAAAGAAAGTATCCCCACAGGAACACCGTCAGAAGAAAATTCACGATGTGACGGGGCATTCGGGACGACATATGAAACTCACGCCCATGATCGGACAAGCAGACTGGTGTTCACGCCGCCGAAGGCAAAATTCTGGATGGCCGCCGTTTTGACGGGACGCTCAATGAGTTTTCGGACATGATTGACCATCGCGCAGCGTTCATCCACTTCTTCGAGGTTCAGCGTCGGCGCGATAAAGCCCTCCTGCATCATGTAGAGCGTCATGATGGTTTCGATGGCCCCGCAGGCCGCCATCGTGTGGCCCATATAGCTTTTGAGCGCCACGACGAAAGGCTTGGGACCGAAAACCGTCCCCATGGCCTGGGCTTCGATGATGTCGCCCATCTTGGTGGCGGTGGCATGGGCGCTGACCAAGTCGATGTCGGCGGCGTTGATCTTGGCGTTTTCCAGGCCCAATCGGAGCGTTTTGGTGATTCCGTCGAGGTTGGGCAAAATGAGATCACCGCCGTTGGAGTTGCAGGCAAAGCCGATGACTTCGCCCAAAATCGTCGCCCCCCTTTTTTGGCGAATTCATATTCCTCAAGCATCACCGCGCCGGCGCCTTCGGCGACCACCAGGCCGTCCCGGGCGCGGTCGAACGGTCGGGGGGTACGCGTGGGGGTCTCATTGAACGCGGTGGAACAGGCCAACAAATTGTCGAACACGGCCACGGTGATCGTGTCGTATTCATCCGCACCGCCGCAGATCATCGCGTCTTGCAGCCCGTACTTGACCGCTTCGTATCCCAAGCCGATGGACTGGCTGGCCGTCGTGCAGGCCGTGTTCGATGAAAGAATGCGCCCGGTAATACCGAACATCTTGGAGATATTGACGGCGGTGGTGTGAACCATGGATTTCAGATAATCCACAGCGCCGATGGAGGCATAGGCCGCTTTATCCTTGGCTTCAAAGAAAACCTTGTAAATATCGCGTTGCACGGTGGGCGACCCGTGAATCGATCCGAAAGCGATGCCCAAACGGCCGCCTGTCACAAAATCCTGCGGCAGAGCCGCCTGCGCCAAAACATCCTTGGCCACCTGGCAGGCGTAATAGGCCACCGGTCCCATGGTCTTTCGGTGCGCCCGGGCAAAATCGTAGGCGATCGGATAATCGACCGTTCCATAAACCCGGGAATGAATGAAGCGGCTGATCAGCTCGTCTTCGCGCAGCGCCTGAACACCGGAAACGCCTTGGGTCAAGCTCTCGACAATTTGCGTCTTGCCGTATCCGATCGGTGAGATGGCCGAAGCGGCCGTAATGACGACACGTCGTTCCATCGCTCAGTCACACCGCCATCAAACCGCGTTTGCGGGCCAGCATCTCGATATAATCGACGATTTGTGTCAAGGTGCGAATGTCCATCGCCATTTTTTTTTCATCCTGTCTGAGCTCGGACCCGAGAAATTTTTCGATCTCCAAAAGCAACTCAATGGCGTCAATGCTGTCAAAACCGTAGGCTTCCCGCAGGTTGACGTCCGGATCGGGGTTTTCGACTTCAAACTCTCTTAAAAAGATATCACGGACTTCTTTCTCTATATCTCGACGCGTCATGAAGTGTCCTAAGCTCCTTAATGTTGGGATTCACCTAACAGAATAAACCGGTTTTTTCAACATGCCTTCGAAAAAAAGGCGTCACGAACGTTAACACAAATCCCTGAAGCCGTCTAGTTTCACCGTCATAAGGAAAAAAGCCGGCCGAAACGTTCCCGCCCGACGATCATCCGCACAGCGTTGAATGACCCCAACATGCTTCCCATCACGCCGGGTGAAACCGCGTTTTGTCCGGCCAGACACAGTCCGCCGACGGAAAGATTGTTGAGCGTCGTCAATTTCATCAATTGACCCGATGAGCGCAAGAGACCGTAACAGGACCCTTCGG
>CAZPTW010000486.1:0-2611 GCA_964589235.1 uncultured Smithella sp.
GGCGGAACCGGCCGGACGCTGCATCCGGACAATATGGCCGCAGGGCCCGCTTCCTACGGTATGACCGATACGATGGGCCGCATGCACTCCGACGCCCAGTTTGCCGGATCTTCCTCGGTTCCCGCCCATGTCGAGATGATGGGCCTCATCGGTATGGGTAACAACCCCATGGTCGGCGCGTCCGTCGCGGTTGCGGTGGCGGTGGAGCAGGCCATGAAATAGTTTCATTCCATTTTGAAACCGCGCGGCCCTCGCAAAAGAACCGCGCGGTTTTTTCTTTTCGAAAAAGCGTCACACCATGGAAATCCCCAGCCCGCCACAGATCAGACTCAGCATATTGCCCCATTCCCTATCGTCTAAAAAACACTTGAGAAAATGACAATAACAATCCCCGTTTGATAGCAGATCGTCGTGAAGAATTCAGGATAAATAAACCCAGATTCCGCAATAGCGTGGATTTCTATTGCTGATCTTCTACCCTAAAAGCGGCAGTTGAGAATCTTGCAAATCGGATAGATCTTTGAAATATAAGAGGAGTGACGGGAATTTATATGAGGAGGGGATCACCCCATGGGTGAGTTAAGATCAGGGGGAGAAATTTGCAGGCAGGCGCCTATATCGCTGGACACATTTGGCGGTAAAGTGCATGTGGAATGGGATCCACAGGGGGCCGTGAGCCCTCTGGGCCAGTTGCCATTTTTCATAGAGTTTTTAAAGGTCAGTGGCCTATACGATGATTTTATAGAGAAATGTCCATTGGCCTATGCCAGTCCGAATGCTCCCAAGGTACGCGATGTAATGGGGACTCTTTTACTGTCGATATTGGCCGGACATCACCGATATGCGCATATCAGCGCGATACGATTTGATGGTGTGAATCCTGGCTTGCTGGGGATGGAGAAAGTCGTCAGCGAAGATGCGGCAAGACGGGCGATGAAAGCGATGGATGAGGAGTCAGGGGTTTCCTGGCTGGACGATCAATTGCGATTGTCTACCGAAGCAGCGATTGCCGCAGGTTCCTGGATCATGGATACGGACACGACCGTGAAGTGTCTTTACGGGAAGCAGGAAGGCGCTGTTGTCAGTTACAATCCGACCAAGCGAGGCCGTCCATCGCATAATTACCATTCGTGTTTTATGGCAAATACGCGACTGGCGCTTTGTGTAGAGGTGAACCAGGGCAATGAGCACACAGCCTCTCACGTAATGCCTGCATTATGGGACTACTACGATTCGCTTTCTTGTGAAAGAAGACCAGCGCTGATTCGCGGGGATATTTTTCTGGGCAACGAAGGTTTTCTTGCCGCCGCGGAATCGCGTTCGGCGCGTTATTTGACCAAACTGAGGCTGACAGCCAATGTAAAGAGACTTATTGAGCGACTGTTTTTCAGTGCCGCATGGGTCGATGCCGGACACGGATACGAAGGGGCCGAGTCAGAGCTCACCCTGAACGGATGGACGCGTTCACGCCGGGTCATCGTTACCCGGCACGAGATCAAAGACAACATTGTTTTGACGGATGACCAGCAGTTGAGCCTGGCGTTTATCGATACGACTGAAACCGCAAAACGTTATGAGTATGCTGTCCTGGTTACCGATCTGCCTTATGACATCCATGCGATAGCGCAGCTTTACCGTGACCGTGCCGACGCGGAAAACTGTTTTGACGAATTGAAGAATCAGTGGGGATGGGGAGGCTATACGACACAAGACCTGAAGCGCTGCCGTCTGATCAGCCGGATGGTTGCCCTGGTCTATAACTGGTGGTCGCTTTTTGTCCGTCTTGCCGCAGGCAAACACCGCGAGGCAATCACCAGTCGTCCGCTTCTTCTCTATGGTGTTGCCCGCCAGACAAAACACGCGGGGCAGACAACGTTAAGGATATCCAGCAATCATGCAAAATCATCAGCCGTGATCAGTCTTTTACAAGAATTGAACACTTTTTTTCAAAAGCTGAAAATAATTGCGGAGCATTTGCTGGTTGATCAACGGATGGCGCTCATCGTCAAGAAGGCGTTTAATAACCTTCTTGCCAAAACTGGAAGTCCACCGCTGCTACCGGTACCAATTTAGTCGATTAACTGCCGTTTTTAGGTTGAATCATTACAATAACTTAAAAATGCAACCTGGCAAACAACTGTAGAAGAAAAGTCGAAGCCGTAATCGAGCAATTGTTTGGCCTGCTCTGAGCGGCTGCGCCTGCTTTTCGCGCCCATCACGATCGCCATCAATCGGGTCTCCCCGCGCAGGGCGGTTGCAACCAAATGGAACCCTGAGGCATAGACATAGCCGGTTTTAAGGCCATCTAATCCAGGGTATTTACCCAACAAGTCGTTGCGGTTGGTCAACATCATGCCTTGAAAGGCAAAACGTTCGATGGAATGAATCTTATAGATATTTGGAAATCTGCGCATATAGTCGCGAGACAAAATATAAATGTCCCGCGCGGTCGTTTTTTGCCTTTTATCCGGCAGGCCGTGAGCATTCACAAAATGCGTGTTTTTCATGCCGAGTTCCTTGGCCTTGGCATTCATCCGCTCGACGAATTTCTTCTCGCTTCCGGCGATATGTTCAGCCAGGGCAACGGCCGCGTCGTTGGCCGAATGAACAG
>CAZPTW010000487.1:0-2606 GCA_964589235.1 uncultured Smithella sp.
TGTCAGTGAAGAGCGTTACCGCGATATCCTCGATCACATGGAGGAAGCCTATTATGAAGTGGATTTGAAGGGGAACTTGACGTTCTTCAATCCGGCGGTGGCCAAAAATCTCGGATATACCGATGATCAAGTGATGGGAATGAACTTCCGCCAGTTTGTCGATGAAGAAAACGCCAAGCGGGTGATCGAAGCGTTTCACAAGGTCTTTTTGACGGGCGACTCCACCAAAGGCGTCGACTGGGAACTGATCGGTAAGAACGGTTGCCGGATTCCCGTGGCGAGCTCCATTTCATTGAAGCGCGACGGCCAGGGCCGTCCCGTCGGGTTTCGTGGGGTGATCCGGGATGTCACCGAAAGAAAAGAGGCCGAGCGGGCCCTGCGGGAAAGTGAAGCGCGGCATCGCGAGCAAGAGGAGCGCTACCGGAACATTCTCGACAATATGGAAGAAGCGTATTACGAGGTGGATCTGAAGGGGAACTTGACGTTTTTCAGTACGGCCGCCGTCAAGAACCTCGGTTACGACGTCGACATTCTGAAAGGCATGAACTTCCGCCAGTACGTTGACGAAGAAAACGCCAAGAAAGTGTTCGAGGCCTTCCATAAGGTTTTCGTAACCGGGCAGACCATCAAAGGCGTTGATTGGGAGGCGATCAGTCGGGAAAAGGGACGCATTCCCGTCGAGAGTTCCATTTCACTGATGCGTGACACCTGCGGCAGACCTGTCGGGTTTCGCGGAATCATCCGCGACATTACCGAGAGAAAAAAGGCGGAGGATGCGCTTCGGGAAAGCGAAATCCAGTTCCGCAACCTCACGGAGAATGCGCAAGACGTCATCATCTCGATTGATATGAGCGGCATGATCACGTACGCCAATCCGGCGGCGAAGAAGTACGCCGGTCAGTTGGACGTCATTGGTATGCCTCTCAAGGATTTCTTGCCGTTTGATCAGATCGAACCGTTCATGAATATTCTGAAGTCCCGTCGTCGGATGCTCTCCAACCGTTCATACGAAACGAGGATCATCCGTCCACACGATGAACGCCCGATCTACTTTGACGTCAAAGCCTCCGTGCTGATGACTCAGGGCAAACCAACCGGCATTCTGTTTGTCGCCCGTGACGCGACCAAACGCAAGGAAGAGGAAGAAAAGATCCGCCTGATGGCCATTTGCGACACGCTGACGGGATTGTATAACCGGGGGGGATTTACCGCCCTCGCCCAAGAGCAAATCAAGGAAGCCGCTCGAAAGCGCAAGAAACTGCTTCTGTTTTTCATCGATCTCGACGGGTTGAAAGACATCAACGACACCTGGGGGCATGAGGAGGGGGACCGGGCCATCAAAAAAACCGCCGCTATTTTGAGGGCGACATTTCGATCGACCGATATCATCGGCCGTCTGGGCGGCGACGAATTTGCCGCCCTTGTCCTGGACAGTCCGGAATTGCCGGAGGTGATTTTGAAGCGTCTTGAGGAGAAAGCCGACGACGAAAACATGTCCTCTCGTCTCCCGTATCGGCTCTCCATGAGTACGGGGGTCGCCGGTTATGACCCTCTGCAACCGTGTTCCATCGACGAATTGATGTCCCAGGCCGACCAACGGATGTACATTCGAAAAAAAGAAAGGAAATCGGTGAGGTGATGTATCCTCCGTGTTTTGAATTTATCCGTTCCTCTGGCACCTTAACCGCGTGAAGAAGTGTCGGGGCGTCTGCGATGTTGGAGACGATGATGCCCAATGGAAAAAATCAACACGTGAATCGCGCATCTGGAAAGAAACCTGGTCTTAAAGAATGGCTTGAAACTGGAAATGAAGTGTTGTAAAGGGGCTCATTTCATGACATGCGGTCGGCGAGAAAAAACGACGTCGATTCATTTATTCTATGACAGAAAAAAAGATTGCCGTCATCGGCGCGGGGCCGGCGGGTTTGACATGTGCCTATCGATTAGCCCTCAAGGGTATGGCGGTTGAGCTTTTCGAAGCGGAGAACGCCGTCGGCGGCATGGCGAAAACGATTCCCCTTTGGGGACAGCTCGTCGATTTGGGGCCGCACCGGTTCTTCAGCAGCGATCCACGCGTCAACCAACTTTGGCTTGATGTGATCGGCCCCAACTACAGCATGGTTCAGCGACTGACCCGCATCTACTATCGGAACCGCTTCTTTGACTATCCGCTTAAGGCTTCGAACGCCATCGTCAATCTGGGGTTTTTCGAGGCGGCTTTTTGTGTGTTGAGTTATCTGAAAGCCGCGTTGTTTCCCGAAGAAGACGAGTCCACCTTTGAGGCTTGGGTATCCAACCGTTTCGGGCGTCGGCTCTACAGTATCTTTTTCAAGACCTACAGCGAGAAACTTTGGGGCATCCCTTGTACGGAGTTGGATGCGGATTTCGCGGCGCAGAGAATCAAGAAGTTTTCTCTTTTTGAGGCGATCAAGTCGGCTTTTTTCGGCTCCGTCGGAACCAAGCACAAAACCTTGGTCGATGAATTCGCCTATCCTCATCTGGGTGCGGGCGCCGTATACCATGAAATGGCCAGAAAGATTCGTGACCTCGGCGGAAGGATTGATCTGGGGACGCCGGTCGTATCCGCGCATCCCGCCTCGACCCCT
>CAZPTW010000488.1:0-2561 GCA_964589235.1 uncultured Smithella sp.
TTCAAGATGCCCACCGCCGTTTGTGGCCATAACGGGGGATTCCACACGCTTGCCGGCTCGGTGGTCGCTGCGGCTCCGACGTCCCAGGTCTGTATGACCAATGGCTGAATGGCCCCGGAGCCGATGGCGACTCTGACCGAACTCGTCGGCTCGTTGGCTGTGAATCCGGATGATAAGGCTTGCCGCGGTCTTTGTCGACCGTATGTTCGAGCCGGCGCGTTCGCTCCGAAAAACAAAACGAGGCTGACCGTTTTGGGATTCAGCCAGGATGTCTTGACGCCCATCGGAGATCAAGGCAAACTCTTCGCGTATTTGACGGGGATCAAAAGTGACCCCCGTCGACGTTTCTACCGCCCGGTGGTGGCTGATGACGCGGTTCATTCCATGTTCGTGTCCCATCCCGAACGTGTCGTCGACGCCTTCCGTCCCGGTGTTTTCTGACCCCCGAGGGGGGTGCCGCCTGCCCGGGCACGGTCTTCCTCTCGCCGTATCCGGATTTCTCCTTCTATTTGGATTTCGATTGACATCGACATCCAGGACGGGTAACCTCGTAGACTAAGCGAGGTGAAAGGATGAAGACGACACGCGACACGCTCGAGACGTCAAAGTCAAATGGGAAGTCACCTCCATGGGGAATGGGGCGGCCAAGACGCAAGCCCCCTCTTGCCGACCCCCGTTTTACCGGTCTGCGCGATGCGGTGCGGCGAGGGTGGTACAATTCGGCCACCGGCGAGGTGTGGGCCGGGTTTCGGGTGACCCGCGACGACATTGTTTTGGATGCCGGATGTGGCGAGGGGAATGCGGTTTTGTTTTGTGCAGGACAAGGCGCGCATGTCGTTTTCACGGATGTGGATCCAAAGAAAGTGTCCACCCTCACTGAAAAATTGCGCCAGACACACGCCGGAAAATATGAAGGATTCGTCAGTGACTGTCAGCCGATTCCACTTCCCAACGCCTTTGCCACAAAAATTTTGATACAGGAAATGCTGGAGCATACAACGGATCCGGCGGCCGTTTTGGCGGAACTTGCGCGTGTCGGACAGACCGGCGCAACATATCTGATTTCGGTGCCGGACGCCCGTTCGGAAAGACTCCAAAAACCCGTGGCGCACGACATTTATTTTCAGATCCCCAACCATCTTCAGGTTTTCAACAAAAAGCGATTTATCGCCTTGGTGGAGGGGGCTGGGCTTGTCGTCGAGCGATACGATACCTGGGGATTTTATTGGACGGTCTTTATGTCCCTTTATTGGTTGGCTCATCCGGCGAACGCTTCCCATACCCCCGTATTGGATCGGATTCACCCGCCTTATCATCCTGTGTTGCAAAGCTGGGCTGACACCTGGGAACAGATGATGCTTCTTCCCGGGTCGGAGAAACTGATGAAATCTTTCGATCGATTCCTGCCTAAGACCCAAGTGATCGTCGCCGTCAAGAAGTAAACATTTTTTGGGACCTGTGAAAGACGTTCGCTGTCGAGTCTTTACAGTGGGGGGAAACCAAGATAACATAGAAAATGACGAAATCTTATGTAAGGAAAGAAACCATGACCGGAAAAAAAAACAAGCCGGAGGATGTCGGAGTCGGAGTGACTTCTCTGGGGTATCATCCTTTTTCACGGCTCAAAGGTCTGGTGACCCCCCCCAAGACGGTTTCCGTGGGGCAACCACCTGAAATAAAAGCAATGTCGCCCCAGTCACTTCCGACGGACCAGCAAATCTTTTTGGAGGCGATGCAAGGGGTTCGGCCGATGGAGAGGGAGGCTGCCGCCAAAGAGCAGGTTTTGGCCAAGTGGCCGTCCGTGGAGAAGTTTTCTTTGGAAAATGAGGCGCTTTCGAGGCTTGACCGGTTGATTCGCCGCGGAGAAGGCTTTGTCGTCTCAGATACCCCCGAGTATATGGAAGGCATCGGTTATCAAGCGCGCGAAGAGTTCGCCCGACGTCTCCACCGGGGGGATTTTTCCATTTCAGGGCACATCGATCTGCACGGCATGAATGTGGAGACGGCCCGCCAATCCTTTGAGGCGTTCATGAAAGCGTCCTACCTTGCCGGAAGAGGCGCGGTGCTCATCATTCACGGGCGCGGGCTTTCGTCACCGGGCGAGGCGGTTTTGAAAAATAAAGTCCGCCAATGGTTGAGTTCAAGCTATTGGCGCAAGCGTGTCTTGGCCTTTGCCAGTGCGCAAGCCTATGACGGAGGGGCGGGGGCGACGTATGTGCTCCTGCGCGATCGCCCCGTGTCCAAAAGGGCAAGCAAAGGAAAGGGGGGATCTTGGCGGTCCACCTCGGGTTGATGCGGACGGATTTTTTGAGACAGTGTCTTTTGACGTCGAGGACAAAGCGACAACGCCATCAAAAAGGTCTGGGCGGTCCAAAACGGTAATCGGATTTCCGATTTCAGCCGGACAAGCGGCGATCCATACGAAAAGACAATGGCCTTCGCGAAACACACCGAGATGTGGACAGACGACCGCAATAGGCTCGTCACAACCGAAGGGCCAAATCGGCAAGGCGTGGATCACCGAGATGCCGGTGGCCAAGCCAGGGAGGCATCGACGGTAG
>CAZPTW010000489.1:0-2552 GCA_964589235.1 uncultured Smithella sp.
ACAACGGCGTCGATATGGTCAACATCGAGGCTCAAGGCGTAGCCGAAAAGAAGGATCAAGATGAGCGGCATGGCAAAGGCCAGATACAGGCTGCGATAATCCCGGATCAGATGGTAGAATTCTTTGCGGATGACAGCCCAAAGCCTTCTTCGTTTCATGCCGGTCTCCTCGCCATCAGCTGCACGAACGCGTCACTCAGATCGGCGTTTGGGCGGCCGGGACAGGCCTGGGCGATGATCTCCTTGGGCGTGCCGGACGCGACAATCACGCCGGCGTTGATCATGGCGATCCGCTGACAGAACATGGCCTCGTCCATGTAATGTGTGGTGACGAAAATCGTCATCCCCCCCGCGGCGAGCTCGCGGATGAAGTCCCAGAAATGCCTGCGCGTCATCGGATCCACGCCGGAGGTCGGCTCGTCTAAAAAAAGAAGCTGCGGCTTGTGCAGAAGGGCGCATCCCAATGCCAGCCTCTGGCGGAGGCCGGGCGGCAATTGCGATGTGAGCCGATGCTGCATTCCCTGCAGGCGGGTCATGTTCAACACCCAATCAATGCGCTTCGTCCAGAGCCTCTCGTCGACGCTGTAAACCCCCAGGTAAAAGCGGAGATTTTCGTAGGGCGTTAAATCTTCGTAGAGGGAAAACTTCTGGGACATGTAGCCGATGGCATGCTTGATCTCTTCGGGCTGCCGCACGAGATCGAAGCCGGCGACCTCTCCGGACCCCGACGTGGGTGCGATGATGCCGCATAACATGCGGATGGTGGTGGATTTTCCCGATCCATTGGCCCCAAGAAAACCGAAAATTTCGCCGCGCCGCACCGAAAAGGAGATGGAATGAACCGCCACAAAATCACCGAATCTCTTTTCCAGGCGACGAACGTCGATGGCGTTAGACGATGAAGACGTCATGGCCCGGCTCCTTGTCCGCCTTGATGATCCTCGAAATGACCGCTTCTTCCAGCGAGTCAAATCCCTCGCGAAGCCCGGCGGGGGTCTGCAAAGCCAGGAGAACGCCTCGGTGCAGAAGCGCGGCCTGGTCGCATCGTTCGGCTTCGTCGAGATAAGCGGTGGAGACCAGGATCGTCATCCCGGAAGCCTTCATTCGGAAGAGGATTTCCCAAAATTCGCTGCGAGAAACAGGGTCGACGCCGTTGGTCGGTTCATCCAGAATCAATAGTTTGGGTTCGTGTGACAGCACACAGGCCAATCCCAGTTTCTGTTTCATGCCTCCGGAGAGAAGTCCCGCCGGACGATCCGCAAAAGGCAAGAGGTTGGAGAAGCTCAAATATCGTTCTTTGCGCTTGCGTCTTTGATGGCGAGGGACTTCGAAAACATCCAGGAAGAAATCCATGTTCTCTTCCACCGTCAAATCCGTGTACAGTCCGAAGCGCTGCGGCATATAGCCGATGAGATGTTTGATGTCCGTTTTCCGGGCGGTCACATCCAGACCGCCTGCGAGAATTTTCCCCTCCGTCGGCCGGATCAGACCGGCGATAAGCCTCAAAAGCGTCGATTTTCCGGCGCCGTCGGACCCCACCAAGCAAAAGACATCCCCCTCATTCACCGTGAAAGAAACCGGCTTGAGCGCCCAAACGGACTTGAAACGCAAGGACACCTCTTTGACCTCGACCATTGTGCGCGATGTTTGCGTCGGTTTCATGCAAAGCGCCTCCGATTCTTTACTTCAGGCGCGCGTCGGCGGGCATACCGGCTTTGAGCTCCCGGCGGGGATTGTCGATGGAGATCTTGACCCGATACACCAGCTTGACCCGCTCTTTTTGGGTTTGAATGATTTTGGGCGTAAATTCCCCTTCCGGGGAAATAAACGCCACCGTGCCGGTAAAGATTTTGTCCGGCAAAGAATCGATCTTGACCTCCGCCGGCTGGCCGGGTTTCACTTTTCCGATTTGGGTCTCAGGGACGAATATTTTCAGTTCCACCCGTGTCAGATCGGCCACGGAGAGAACCTCTCGGCCGGCATTCACCGTTTCGCCGGGCTCGATGCTGCGGCTGATGATCACGCCGCCGATCGGGGATGTCAGCCGCGTGTAGCCCAATTGGATTTCCGCTTGTTCCAGAACGGCGCGGGCCTGTGCCGCCTGTGCGGCGGCCGTCTCGATATCCTGGCGGGCGACATCGATTTTGGAGAGGTTGCCCAAGGCGAGTTCAAGCAGCGATTCGGCTTCGGCCAAGCGCGATTGCGCCACGTCGTAAGCCAGTTTCATGGCATCGTGTTCTTTCTCGGTGACCACCTCCTGACGGAAAAGGTCTTCATAACGTCGGTAATTTTTCCGGGCGTCCGCCAGCTGATCTTGGGCGGTTTTGACACCGGCCCGCGCCCGCGACACTTCCGCCGGCAACGTTTTTGAATACGTGGCGAAAACGACTTCGGCTTGTTTTTTCGCCTGCCTGGCCCGCTCCAAGTTGGCTTTGGCCTGCTCGACGCGCGCTTGATACTCCGCCCGGTCCAATTCGGCCACAAGCGCGTTTTGGCGGACATCTTGGCCCTCTTGGACATACACGGCCGCGACGCGTCCGGGAGTCTGAAAGG
>CAZPTW010000490.1:0-2550 GCA_964589235.1 uncultured Smithella sp.
CAACGCTTTGGTGTATGTGTCGATCATACGTTTCACCCGTCTTTTTGTTTTATTTCTTCAGGGTCGGTATCAACGGCGTCTTCCGATCGTGCCCGGTAATCTTGATATATCCTTTGAGCGGCCTTCAGCGCCTTATCCATGTAAATCTGTTCCTTCCTATTGACAAAATACATCCCCATCGCTCCCGCGTTGTTGCGGATGATGCTGCCGGGGGGAACATATGTGTGAGCGGCAAGCGTGGCGCGCATGACGACCGCGCCCATCCCGATCCAAACGCCGGCCTCGAGTGTCGCGCTGTAAATCGTGCAGCGCATGGATAAAAAGCAACCCTCATCGATGTGGCAGGGACCGTGAATAACGACGCCATGTGCGATAGAGGTGGAGGGACCGATCGTCACGGATGAACCGCCGTAACTGTGAATGATCACCCCATCCTGAATGTTGACATCCTGCCCGATGAGGATCGGTTGAACCTTCCCGTCCGTGCCTCTTTCATCGGCTCGGATGACTGAAAGAGGTCCGATGAAAACGCCCTGTTCGATACTCACATGTCCAATGATCTGCGCCGATGGATCGACATAAGCGCCGGGATGAATTCGAGGCGTGTCGCCCGCAGGGTTTGGACGGATGTTTTTCGTGTGCGACATCGGCGATTCCCCTTCAAATTGTGGTGGATGATTCACCGCCATGCCCGGAGGGAATGCGGCCTTCCCGAATTGCTTCGTCCGCCTGTTTGACCTCATCGGCCATTTTGCGCCGGTAATCTTCAAGCTTCAAGGCAAGCGATTCATCCGACATGGCCAGGATGGCCACCGCCAAATAGGCGGCATTCTTCGCGCCCGCCTCGCCGATCGCGACCGTGCCGACTGGAATACCGGCGGGCATTTGAACCATCGACAACAGGGAATCTAAACCACCGAGATCGGACGTTTTCATCGGCACGCCGATAACCGGAATGATGGTCGATGCGGCTAAAACACCGGCCAAATGGGCCGCTTTGCCGGCGGCGGCAATGATCACTCTCAATCCGCGTTCTTTCGCGCTTGCACAAAAAGAATGGGCGATATCCGGCGTGCGGTGCGCAGAAATGACGCGAACTTCATGCGGGATGCCGAAGTGGGACAAAACGGAAGCGGCGTTTTTCATGACGTGATAGTCTGATGCGCTTCCCATCACAACAGCGACCAGGGGGGTTTGGGTTTCAGGCGACAGTGTCATCATCAATCTCCTTTTATGGGTTTTCTGTCAGTCGAGACAGAGCCTCTTTATATTTTTCCGCCGTTTTAGAGACGATGTGCGCAGGTAGGGTGGGAACGGGCGGTTTCTTATCCCAAACGATTCCCTCCAAATAATCACGAACGAATTGCTTGTCGAAGCTCGGCGGAGAGGCGCCAGGCGCATAGGAGGAGGAAGGCCAGAATCGTGATGAATCAGGCGTGAAAAGTTCGTCAATCAGGATCAATCGATCACCGACAAGCCCGAATTCGAACTTGCTGTCGGCGATGATAATGCCCCGCTCTTTGGCGTGTTTTTCCGCAAAATAATAAAGTGAAAGGGAAATGTCTCGGACCTGCCGGGCAATGTCCGTTCCGACGATTTTTTCGGCTGTTTCGAAGGAAATGTTCTCATCGTGCGCGCCTGCTTGCGCCTTGGTCGAGGGCGTGAAGATAGCTTCGGGGAGCTTGTCACCTTCACGGAGCCCGGGAGGGAGAGAAATGCCGCAGACACATCCCGTTTTCTGATAGTCCTTCCAACCGGAACCCACGAGATATCCGCGGACAATGGCTTCGATCTTGAGCGGTTGCGCTTTTTGAACCAGAATGCTGCGTCCCATGAGATCGTTTTGGCTCCATCGCGCGGCATCCGTCCAATGATCGATCCTGGGATTTGACTCCACCAGATGATTGGCGACGATGTGTGACGTCTTCTGAAACCAGAAATTGGAAAGCTTCGTCAAAATGCGCCCCTTTCCCGGGATCGTGTTGGGCAGGACATGATCGAAGGCGGATATCCGGTCACTTGCGACGATCAGAAGATGATCGCTGTCAGGCGCGGCATAAACATCTCGCACTTTGCCTTGTCGAATGAAATGAAATGTGTTTTTTGTATCGCTCATCATTTGTCCTTTCGAAAACAAAAAAGGCCGGGACGATCTGTCTTAAGATCGATCCCGGCCTTACTTTTCTTACGCGCCCTTTTTCTTTGAGAGAACGGGCCCGTTTAAACTCTCAGGCGCTTGTCCTTGAAACCGCTTTTTGATTCATTTTTTGAAAAATCAATCAAAACTCGGTACGCCCTTTTACAAATTTACCTCCTCTGTGTCAAGCCATATTTCTTCTTGAAAATCAGCTTTTGGTCTTATCCGCGTATTCCGGAGACTGTTCCAACGAAAAAATAATCACTCTTTCTCCGGTCAGTGTGCTGATGTCTGTATGTAAACTTTTGACCTTCACCCCCAAAATTTTTTCGACGGCGGCTTCCAGGAGGGGACGTCCTTGCTCCATCAGGGTGATGCGCACGCGCTTGATCAATTCCCGTCCGTCTTTTCGG
>CAZPTW010000491.1:0-2548 GCA_964589235.1 uncultured Smithella sp.
TTGCCCACAGGGATGAGGAGACTTGACGAATCGCCTCGCGATTTTCCGGAGCATCAAGATTAACATACCGTAAATCCGGATATTTACTTCTGGCAAGGGTAGTTTTCCCGGTCTGACGCGCACCAGTTAAAAGCAGCAAGCGCCTCTTGCTGGATTCGGGAATCCCGCCATTAATCATTCTATAAAGCTGTATATTATCGCTCACTGACGTAATATTTACAGGATAATAATATAATTGTCAAGATCGGCCATTAAAACCAGATTTTCCATTTGTCTCACTCACCACTCGTCACTTATTACTGACCTCTGACCTCCTACTTTCGCCCTCTGACTTCTGACTTCGGATCCCTGCCCCCCTATCACCCATCGCCTCCCTCCTATTGCCTATCTCCCATAAACTCTTCCACCGTGGCTTGCCCGGGCTGATTAATTCCCTCACGTTTGAAAATCTTCCAGATCGTCAAAAATATAATTTTAATATCCAGCCATAAAGATTGATGATCCACATACCAGACATCAAGTTTAAACTTTTCTTCCCATGTAATGGCGTTTCGGCCATTGATCTGCGCCAGGCCTGTAATTCCCGGTTTCACTTCATGGCGGCGCGCCTGATCAGGTGAGTAGCGCTCAAGATACTGCATCAAGAGCGGCCGGGGGCCGACCAGGCTCATATCGCCTTTGAGCACATTCAAAAGTTCAGGCAGTTCATCGAGACTTGTCGAGCGTAAAAAACGGCCAAACCCCGTCAAGCGTTTTTCATCCGGCAGCAAATTCCCTTCCGCATCGCGACTATCCGTCATCGTCCGGAATTTGTACATTTTAAATGGCCTGCCGCTCAGCCCCGGCCTTTCCTGAGTGAAAAACACC
This sequence comes from uncultured Smithella sp., assembly GCA_964589235.1. GTDB lineage: Bacteria > Desulfobacterota > Syntrophia > Syntrophales > Smithellaceae > UBA8904. The sequence continues at coordinate 868 of CAZPTW010000491.1, forward strand.
GGCTTTCCCAAACGGATCCGGACGAAAACCGCCGTCAGCAGCAAAACCGGGCAAAGCGCCACAAACGCCGGAAGGGTCAACATCAAATCCATCAATCTCTTTGACGTCTTCATAAGCCGCCGCAGGTTTCGTTTAACTTTTCACGATGATCGACGCGTCATCGACAACATCAGATGCTCAAATTTACGGACACCTTGCTCAAAGGACAGATGCTCCATATAAAAGCGGCGGCCGGCTTTGCCCATGTCGTCTCTCCTTTCCTTGTCGAGGCCACGCAATGTCTTGATCGCCTCCATCATCGCCCGTGGATTTCCCGGCTTGCAAATCACCCCCGCTTCGGCCCGTCGGACCAACTCCGCTGCGTCGCCTGCCATCGCCATGATCAGGGGCTTGCCCATGTAAAGATACGCCTGCGTTTTGGATGGGATCGTGATGCGGAAAAGCGGCTCATCTTGCAAATGAACCAAAAGCGCGTCGGCAAGCTCATAAACCTCAGCCATCGCTTGCGGAGAACGCCGCGGTAAAAAGGTCACATTGCCGAGATGACGGGTTTCAGCTTTTCTTTGCAAACGATCGCGATCGGCGCCATCCCCGATGAGCACAAATTGAATATCCGGCATCTCTTTTTGACACATCTCCGCGCAACCAAGCACGGTCTCGAGCCCCTGAACCGTTCCCATGGCTCCGGCATACAAGACAACAAATTTGGGGGGAAATTCCGATTCTCGTCTCTTGAATCGATCAGTGGCCCCAGACAAGCTTTTTTCATCGCACCAATTATAAATGACCTCGATTTTTTCGGATGGAATTCCTCGTCCGACCAGGTGCTTTTTAAAACCGGGCGATAAAACCGTTATTTGATCGGCTTTTTTATACATCCGGTTACAGATGGCATTTAAGCAAGTCAAGATGAAAGGGTTCTCCATCATCCCTGAACTGGCGATGGACTGAGGCCACAAGTCCTGAACATCGATGATGACTTTCGCGCCGTAGCGCAAACGCAGAAGATACGCAGCCGGACAGAGAGTCACCAAATTATAGATATAGATCACATCCGGCTTTTTCACCAACCCAACGCCCATCAAAAAAGCCGACAATGAAAAGCTCATGTAATTGAGAATCCGCCGAAGGGCCGACCGATCGTGGCTGGGGTACAGCGGGACGCGATGCACTGCGATGCCATCGAAAGTCTCCCGCTGATAAAAGCGCACGCGGTAGCCGGGATAGAGATTGCCGCCCGGGTAATTCGGGAAGCCCGTCAACACCTCAACCTCATGTCCTTTCTCTTTCAAGGCCTTTGCAAAAGGCAGCCCCTTGAAGAAGTTTTCCGGTTGAAACCATTGGGTAAGAAATAGAATTTTCAATTTGCAAAAAATAGTGACGAATTACGGGCTACAAGTTATATACTTGTTACTTGTTACTTGTCACTCGTTACTCGTTACTCGTCACTCGTCACTCGTTACTTATCTTTCCTCCACACCACCCGATTGACATAATCTGTATAACTCAAGATGATGCGGACCACTTTTTCTGACACGTTTGGAACATGATAATCTTCCACCATCCTCAGAAGGCGTTCATGGTCGCGCGGTTGTTTTGCAAGCAAAGCCAGCCCATCCTTGATACGCGGCCACGAAAGTCCAACCATCATGACGGATCCCTCTTCCATTCCTTCCGGCCG
>CAZPTW010000492.1:0-2545 GCA_964589235.1 uncultured Smithella sp.
TGCTATGGACAACTTGCAAGGTTGAACGACGCCGCTCCGGCATGACCTTGATCCTGATGGGTGACTGGTGCAGTGAAAACTGACATCGGTGCCTAAAGAAACTATGGCAGATGAATTGATCTCAGTCAGCGGCAGAAGGGCAATGAAGTTAAATCACACGAAAAAAAACATTGCCGGTAAATATTTCTTCTTTTGACAGGAAGCCTTCTAATGGGTGTCCCCATTTTTTGTCGTCGAATTTCTTTACAAAATGCTCGGGGCAGGGTTCCTCTATGCAACGAAATAGGAACATATCCAGATACATGAAATAAGGCATCAATATTGCATCATTCCTCGGTAAGCACAAAAAATACACAGAGAGGAACAACAGAACAATGAAAAAACTTTTGATATTGAAGGGATTATCGTACAGAATTCTTTTGGTTTTATTTTTTGCGGGAACTGCCGTTCTCATGGGGAGGCAGATGGCCCACGCCGCATGGCAATATCACGCCGGACTTCTTTTTTATCCAGAATTCCAAGCTTCCGTCTATAGCGGTAATACGGGTTTGACTATCGGCGGGCTTGTAGCTGCACAAAAACAAGTTCCTGGTAACATCGGTTATTGGACAGCCGAAACTTATGCGTACGCCCGTTTTATTTCAGGTAAAGACATATACGGCAACGTTCTTCCCTGGGTGCCCAGTGCTCAGGCGACGGATATTCTCGATGTCGCAGACGTTTTTCTCACGGCCTACATTGAAGAAGGAACAGGCCCGTTTACCATTGAGGCCTGGCACATCAGTGACGACAGTTGGAATGGAAATGCGCTTACCTGGGCCAATCAGCCTCTCTTAAGCGGCGCAATGGCCACGCTGCTTGACTCGAAGGAGGTTTCCCACATTGGTCATACAGGCGCTTACGCCATTACCTGGAACCTTCTGGAATCCGGCGCATATCAGAATATCTGGAAAGAACAGGATTTCAAAGACGGAGCCATCTCTATTCTGTTTAGAATATCGGCGTCAGATTCTGATATGGGAAAGGTTATCCTCTATCAGAAGGGCAGTTATAGCATTTCATTGGCTGGCAGCCCCGAACCTCCCGCAAACAGCGTTCCCGAACCGGCCACGTTGCTACTTCTTAGCCTTGGGGGCTTGGGGCTGGCAGGAATCCGAAAAATTCAGAAATCCTGAAATATAGGATCGATTCATTTATCAAAGGGCAGGGTCTGTTGACTCTGCCCTTTATTATTCTCACATTCAACCCGTGAAGAAGCGATGAGGGTCAGACTTGAAATACTTCTCCCTGGCTCTACCTCCTCCTCTTCTTCCTCTTCCAGCCCCTCACCCACCTCCTTTCGTCCTTTCTTCCGGATCTGCTGCTGTCGCTGTGTCCATCGCACTCATCACCTCCTTGATCCGACTCATCAACATACGTTTGACCATCCGCCGAACAGGACCGTTCATGTGCTTCTTATCCTTCCAATTTATTAATGAAATGATCATTTGACACGACCTGGTAAATACTATAAGTAAGCGCCGCAAATACATGAAACAAGGTGCCGATCTATATGGGATGCAAACCGAATCCTGATGACATTGCCGGCGGACAGGCTATTCTTGAAGGCGTCATGATGCGTCATGGCCACAAAATCGCGGCGGCGGTTCGAAAACCGAACAAAGACATCATCATTCAAGAGCGAAATTATGTTCCGCTGACCCAACGATACAAACCATTGGGTTGGATGTTTGTCCGGGGAACGATCAGTCTCTTTGAAATGATGATCATCGGCATTCAGTGCCTGATGTTTTCCGCGGAAGTCGTCCTCTCGGAAGAAGAAAAAAAACCTCAAGGATGGGAATTCTACGTATCGTTCGCCGTGAGCTTCATCATCGCGATCTTCTTCTTTGTCGTCGTACCGGCCTTTTTTTTCACCCAGATGAAAACCCACGTCACCAATCTCATCTTGCTTAATATTCTGGAAGGCTGCGTTCGTTTGGGAATATTTCTTCTGTTTCTCTGCTCCACGCTTTTGATGAGCGACATGCGCCGAGTTTATATGTATCACGGTGCCGAACACAAAACCGTCTTCGCGTGGGAAGACGGCCAAGACCTGACGGTCGACAACGTAAAAAAATATTCCACGCGCCATCCCCGGTGCGGCACCAGTTTCATCCTTTTCGTCATGATCGTTTCCATTCTGGTTTTTTCGCTTTTGGGACGCCCGGACTTTGTCCATCGGGTAATCTATAAGCTGCTTCTCATGCCGGTTATCGCGGGAATCTCCTATGAAGCCATCCGCTTCACCGGTAAGTACGGCCGATTCAAGCTGGTGAAGGCTTTGAGTTGGCCGGGTCTGATGCTTCAATATATCACCACGCGTGAACCGGACGATGATCAAATCGAAGTCGCCATCGCCGCGATGAAAAAAGTCATCTAGTTCATAGCGCGATTGCCCCGTCCGTCCACGATTCAGATCAACACTTTTTGAAATCTCCAGGCATTGACTTTTCAATGCAGTTAAAGTAATGAATAACATTATTATTTTCATGCGTCGCCAGTT
>CAZPTW010000493.1:0-2539 GCA_964589235.1 uncultured Smithella sp.
CTTGCCGACGGCTGACTTCGGCAGTTCTGTGCGAAACTCCACCAGCTTAGGCACTTTGTAAGGCGCGAGCTTTGTCTTGCAAAAATCGATGATGTCCTGTTCCGTGACGGTCATCCCCGGTTTGCATACGATGAAGGCCTTGACGGTTTCCCCACGATACGCATCAGGAACACCGACGCAAACCGCCTCTTGAACCTTAGAATGTTGATAGAGAACTTCGTCCACCTCCCGAGGATATATATTGAAACCGCCGGCAATGATCATGTCTTTCTTTCGGTCGACGATATAGAGATACCCCTCCTCATCCATCTGTGCGATGTCTCCTGTGCTAATCCACCCGTTTTTGATGTGATTTTGAGTTTCTTCCGGATTGTTCCAGTACCCCGTCATGACCGTGGGACTTTTGAGGAGAATTTCCCCCGGCTCACCTTGTTTGACCTCATGTGTTCCGGTTTCGATATCCACCAGTCGCACCTCGCTGTCGGGCCCTGGAATGCCGATCGAACCGACTTTATGCCGCAGAATCGGACTGGAGATCCCCGATGACACGGTCTCGCTCATGCCCCATCCTTCCGAGAAAAAGATGCCCATATCCCGGATTTTCCGGATCAGCTCCACGGGCATGGGAGCGCCACCGGATGAAATCAGGCCGATTTTCGCGCCCAGATCCATTGCGGCCGCCTTGGGATGGTTGAAAATGGCCGTGAGCATGGTCGGTACGGCCGGAAAATAAGTGACCTGATCGAAATGCGCAAGGGTATCGAAAAATTCATCCAGGGCAAACCGCGGGAAAAGAATTTGTGTCGCGGCGTTATACATCGCCCAATTCAGGCAGCACGTATTGCCATAACTGTGGAAATACGGAATGACGCCAATGACCGATCGCCCCGATGTCGGAATATTCATCGTCACGAAGGTTCCCCAAATGGACCCCTGAAACGCCGCCGCAATGATATTTCCATGGGACAACATCGCCCCTTTCGGCAGGCCGGTGGTCCCGCCGGTGAATTGAATGACGGCGGTATCCGTAGCGGCAAACGGGATTTCAGGAACACGCTCATTGGAACAGACATCCAAAAGCTCGGAAAAATGGCTCCAACCTTCATCCAGTTTCAGCGTTTCAGCATTGCTGACGGTAAAGCCTTTGATATAATCCGTAAGGGCGGTCACAATAACGTTCTTGAGTTTCAACGCTTTCGACAACGGCCTCATCACACCCAATGCCCCGTCGAATGTAATGAGCGTCTCCACGCCCGCATTTTCCATCATGAATTTAAGCTCGTCGAAGGTGTAGAGGGGATTCATATTGACGACGATGCCTCCTGCCGAAAGCACGCCATAATAGGCGACCACATACTGCGGACAATTGGGAAGCGCCAAGGCGACCCGATCGCCTTTCTGGATCCCCATCCCGATCAGCGCGTTGGCCATCCGCAGAACCTGGGATCGAATCCGCCGAAACGTCAAAACCGTTCCGAAAAAATTGGTCGACGCCTGATGGGGCTGGGCGGCCGCTGCGACGTGCAGAAGCTGTTGGACGGGAATGTCAGGGTAATGAATCGTTGGAGGGACACCAGGATCGTAATATTTCAGCCATGGTCTTTTTTCTGTCATCTTTTTATCTCCTTGCTAGAAATGAACATGCATCCTCATGTTTTGCCTCCTGCACCCAGTCGGCGGTTGTCAGTGGATCCGCGCAAGACAGGCTGCGCCGATGGCCCCCGTCATCTGGGCATGCGGCGAGACACAAACGGGTTGATTGAGCGCCCGCTCCAACGCAGTCACCACGCCGATGTTTTTGGCCACGCCGCCGGTCATCATCAGAGCGTTTGCCGCGTCGACTTTCAGACGCCCGGCCATCGCGGCAACCCGACAACCGATCGCCTCATGAATGCCGGCAACGATGTTTTCTCTTCTTTCCCCTCCGGCAATGAGCGATACAACCTCCGATTCCGCGAAAACGGCGCAAAGGCTGCTGATTTTCGCAGGGCAGTCCGCTTTCAGGGACAAGGCGCCAAACTCATCGAGGCTGACATCGAGCGCCCTGGCCATCACTTCAAGAAAACGGCCCGTTCCCGCCGCGCATTTATCGTTCATGACAAAATTCGAAACCTTCCCTCTTTCGTCGAGAAGAATGGCTTTGCTGTCCTGCCCGCCAATGTCGATGACCGCCCGGACATCCGGGTTTAAATAACGGGCACCCGCCGCGTGGCACGTAATTTCCGTCGCGGTTCTCGTGGCGAAAGGCACACTGTGCCTCCCGTACCCCGTTGCCACAATGCCTCCGATGGATGACTCCTCCAAATTTTCGCTTCCCAAAAGTTTTGAAAAAATCTTTCGGGCCGCTTCTTTGGCACTGTATCCCGTAAAACAGGACGTTGACGCCAGCAGGACCCCTTCCGACATAAGCGCGCCTTTGGCGGTTACCGATCCGATATCGATCCCCACAGTCAACATCTCGACTATCCTGTATGCTCTTTCCGTTTTACCTTGTGGGGGCCAATCATCTCGATGAAGGCGTCAATCCTGGTTTTGGTCT
>CAZPTW010000494.1:0-2534 GCA_964589235.1 uncultured Smithella sp.
ACGCCATCATTATCGTCGATGACAACCTGGTCATTCACGACATGTCTCCTTCCGCGGAAAAACTCTTGGCGTGTCGCCTTCAGGACGTACACGGCAAGCATTTGTCTTGCGTGATCGCCGTTCTGGATGATTTTCTGTACGTTCGTGACACAGGGCGTCATGTGGTCGGCAAGGCCTGCCGGGTTAAAGACGATATCGTTGTCGAGCAGACCATCGGTCGGGTCGACGGTCAGCCCCTTATGGTCGCCATTTTGCGCGACATTACCGAACGGGAAAAAGAAAGAGAAAAATCTTTCGCCATTCGAGAGGAAATGCTCGAGCGGACAAGGGAGGTTGTCCGAAAACAGATGCGTGTCGCCCATGAAATCGCACACCTTCTGGGTGAAACAGCGGCGGAGAGCAAAACCACTCTGACCAATCTAACCAAACTGATCGATGAGGAATTTGCAAGAAACAGGCACAATTGAATGGCTCATGCGATCGCAGGGGTGCTTTAAAAAAGGCGGTGAATTTTGACATTGAAAGTGATCAAACCCCATGTCAAGCAGAATGTCGAAAATTTTCATTCACCGGGCGGTGATGGGGATGTCGATCTGAGCGATCGCGTCGAGCGACGGAGGCGGCCGACGCATGGGATCTCTCGGCCAGTCTTGGCCTGCTTTTTCACCTGGAGCGAACCTTTTTGGGTCATGCTGTTGATGACCGGAAGAGAAGCGCAATGGTTTGTCAGACCAATGAACCCTCACGAGGGGTTGGGTTCGGAAACGGTTGTGATCTTCTCCTGATGGTCTCGTCAACCAAAGAATGAAAGAAAGGGGGGATGGTCAGCAGGTTATCCTTGGTCCCCAAGGGATGAACGAACCTGCATCTTTCACAATTGAGAGATTTGATTCCGTTTCCAAATCGAGGTCCGCTTTTGACGGCTGCGGCGTCGGTATCGGGACATCGCCGAAAGGCGATATGCTGCCAACACACCTCCGATGCCTCCTCCTTGTCGTCGTGGTCTTGTCAGAGGGTTTGGAAACGGAATGTTTCATGAGCATCCGCTTGTCGCATTGCTTGTCGGGGGCAATGGGAGCGGCTAAACAGGGGATTGCAGGGTCCTCGACTGCAATCCCTTTTTGTTGTCGCCATGAAAATGTCTTCACCCATGACCGACTTGGTCAATCATTTCGTGGGGCGCCGCTTGAGGGGCGGTCCTGCCTAAAACGCCTGAAAAATGTCGCAAACACGGCGGGAACAAAATCGGAGAGCCTGTGGGTCAATATTTGGGAGAGCCTGCTTGTCAGACCGTGAGGGGCGAATTTGGATAGACCCAGGTAGACAAACCGGTTATGCCATCCGGGGACGTATCTCGCCTTGCCGTCTATAAACGCCTTGATCCCGGCCGATGTAACATCCGCCACGTCCATCAAAGACATTTTGACGGGAATGAAGTCCAAAGGCACACCGGCGTCTTGGATCAGTCGCGTTTTTGTAAAAGGTGGGTTGAGTGTCGATACCGTCACGTTGCTTCCGGCGGGAAGCTCGGCTCTTACGGCTTCGGTCAGGCTCTGGGTGAACGCCTTGGTGGCCGCATAGAGTCCGAGGGTTGGAACGGGTTGAAATGCTGAAACGGATGAGATGTTTAGAATCCCTCCTTCGTTGCGCTGAATCATGTCAGGAAGAAACAGTCGGGTCATCTTGGCATAAGCCAGGCAGTTGAGCAGGACCATGCCCGCCAATCTGTCCAAAGGCATTTCCGAGTACCGGCCGAACCAGCAGACGCCGGCATTGTTTACGAGAACATGGATGTGACGCACTTCTCTCGTGACGTCTTCATGGAGTTGTTCCGGTCCGGTCTTTTCCGTGAGATCCGTGAAAAAAGACCAGGTCTCAATTTGGTAAGTGTCATGCAGTATGTTCGCCCAGTCAGCAAGATTCTTTCTCTGTGCGGGAAGATCCACCAGAACGATGTTGGCTCCATTTTGGGCGAAGCATTCCGACAAACCGCGGCCGATCCCCAGTGCCGATCCCGTGATGAGCACGTTTTTGCCTTTCAATGTCAGCGCCATGTCGATCCTCCCTTTGTTGACTGATCGTTCTTTTTAAGTCTTTCATGCAACCAAAGCCGGTTAGGGCCCAAGGCGTCAGGGGGGGGCACGCATCCGGCAAAAGGGTCAAAGAAGGTTCTTACGGAGGATTTCAATCGATGGCTAAGCCGTCTTCTGACCCTTTTGACATTCACAATCCCTGGGGAACAGATCTTTTTTGGGACCGAGTTGATGATCTCGATCATCAAGAACAAACCGAATGTCCTCTCCATGCGATGCAGCATCCTCAACGACTCCAAGAAGATTTTGACGGTGTCTTCCCTGACGATGTGAAGCGTGTTATCAAAGGACATGGTTGCGACGGCAACCTTCAGAGGTTTGTCTCTTCTCCCCTTCGAATTCTGAATACATGCGTCAGATCGTCCCGAGTATCGTTTTTGATGAGAGATTCTTCAGTCGGACGGAATACCCTTTTTTTCATATCTCTCCTTTCTGCGCGTT
>CAZPTW010000495.1:0-2534 GCA_964589235.1 uncultured Smithella sp.
GGATTACCATAAAAAGTAACGCGATTTCTCTTCCCTATCGAGCCAAAGACGGAAAAGATTATATCCTTAATCTGATTGATACCCCCGGCCACGTTGATTTCTCATACGAGGTCTCAAGGTCTCTGGCTTCCTGTGAAGGCGTTCTTCTGTTAATTGATGCGGCTCAGGGTGTACAAGCCCAAACTCTGGCAAACCTCTATCTTGCGATGGAGCACAATCTAGAGATCATTCCCATCATCAACAAAATCGATCTTCCATCTGCAGATATTGATCGCGTATTGGAAGAAATAGACTCCGAACTGGGCCTTGATCCAGATACGCACATTAAAGCCTCCGCAAAGGAAGGAATCGGAATTGAAGAAATATTGGACGCGATCGTCAAACGTATCCCTCCTCCAAAAGGGAGCGAAAAAAATCCCCTGGCCGCGCTTATCTTTGATGCGAAATACGACGCCTACCGCGGCACGATTATTCATTGCCGCGTTTTTGACGGATCAGTCAAAGCCGGTGACACGATTCGATTCATGTCAAGCGGGGCGATTTATAAAGTTGAAGAAGTCGGACGCTTTCTTTTGCAGCGTTCCAAACGCGAGATGCTATCCGCCGGTGAGGTAGGTTATATCATTGCAGGCGTGAAAACAGTCTCCGATGTTCGCACAGGGGACACCATCACACATCACGATATTCCCTGTAAACAACCTCTACCCGGATTCAAAGAGGTGAAGCCCGTCGTTTTTGCTTCCATATACCCCATCGCATCCGACGATTATGAGGATCTGGCTGACTCGCTGGAAAAATACAAGCTCAATGACGCATCTTTCATTTACGAAAAAGATTCTTCCGCAGCGCTGGGCCAGGGATTCCGTTGTGGCTTTCTTGGTCTTCTGCATTTGGATATTGTGCAAGAGCGTTTAGAACGAGAATATAATTTGTCGATCATTTTATCCGTGCCCAGTGTGAGATATCGATTCACGCTCAAAGATGGAAAGACGGTCTATGTTGACAATCCGACTCATTATCCTGATCCCATCAGCATAGCCAAAGGTGAAGAACCTTATATTCGCGCAACCATGATGCTTCCAGAACGATACTTGGGAACGGTCATGAAACTGTGCATGGAAAAGCGAGGCGTCAACTCCATCATGAACTATACAGGTCCTGGACGCGTGGAGTTGTCTTACGAAATGCCTCTATCCGAAGTCATCTTTGATTTCTATGACCGCTTTAAATCCGTTACCCAAGGCTATGGCTCTTTTGATTACGACATCATCGATTACCGTGAGAGCAACCTCGTCCTCCTGGATATCCTGGTTAACGGCGAAAAAGTGGATGCTCTCTCTCAAATTGTTCATCGCGAAAGGGCTCGGGCAAGAGCCTTGATTGCTTGTGAACGTCTTAAAGATGAGATCCCCCGACAGATGTATAAGATCGCCATTCAAGGCGCGATTGGTTCGGAAATCATCGCACGCAGCACCATCAGTCCCTTTCGCAAGGATGTAACGGCTAAATGCTATGGTGGCGACATCACCCGTAAGAGAAAACTTCTTGAAAAGCAAAAAGAAGGCAAAAAACGCATGAAGATGATCGGATCTGTGAGCATTCCACAAAGCGCTTTTCTTGCCGTTTTAAAATCAGATAATGATTGATCATGAAAGTCGACAAGCTGGGCTTTACATTCACATTCCTTTTTGTTTGAGCAAATGCGACTATTGCAGTTTTTATTCAGTCGAATCGTTTCAATCGATTTCTGAATTTATTCAATCGCTTGTTCAAGAAATGGAGTTTTATAAAGAATTCAACCTTGAATTCAACACAATATATTTCGGTGGTGGGACTCCTTCGCTTCTTTCCATCGAGCAAATATCTGAAATTCTCAAGTCGATTTATCGTTTTTTCAAAATCTGCAGCCACTCCGAAATCACAATTGAAGTAAATCCCAGCGATCTCTCTTTCGACTACCTGAAGTCGCTTTTCAGACTGGGCGTCAACAGGCTGAACATCGGGATTCAATCTCTCGACGATTACACTTTAAATGTTCTTGGCCGGAGACACAAAGCTAAAGACGGCATTGAAGCTTTGGTCGCAGCACGGAAATCAGGTTTTGAAAACTTGGGGATAGATTTAATTTACGGTGTCCATGGCCAGGATATCCAACAATGGCAAAATACCTTAAATCAGGTCCTATCTTTTTCTCCTGAGCATCTTTCCTGCTATCAGCTTTCGCTTGAATCAAATACGCCTCTTTTCAGACGCTATCGTTCGGAAAACCTATCATTGCCGTCGGAGGAGAAATCCCTTGATTACTTCTTCACGACATCACAGATGATGACAGAAGCCGGCTATATTCATTATGAAGTGTCGAATTTCGCCCGCACCTCCGCGTTGAAATCTCAGCATAATATAAAATACTGGCGACACGATCCATATATCGGACTTGGCCCATCCGCACACTCTTTTATTGAAAGGAGACGTTGGTGGAATGTTTCAGACGTATTTAAGTACATAAATGATATACATATACGCAAAAAGCCCAT
>CAZPTW010000496.1:0-2523 GCA_964589235.1 uncultured Smithella sp.
CATCCGGGGACAAACCGCCTCCGCCGTTTTTTTCAAGACCGCCTCCAGATCGTCTGCGCTCTCAAAACGCGCGACACTGTGCGCCAAAATTCGGACCTCCGTGCGGCTTTTGAACGACGCCAACACCGCTTTGACCGATGTCGATCCTATGTCGAGCCCCAAGATGATGTCCGCCATCAATCCTGCCTCCAGGCGACGATCGACACCTTTTCGTTCGGCTCATACGGCCGTCGAATGACGCCGGTGATGTGCCGCTCCATGCGATCCGCGACACCGGTGGCGTAAATTTTGAAGTGGGAGCTTTTGACCATGGTAATCAGTTCGGGTTTAATGGTGATGGCCTCCATGCCTGGTACTTTTTTATACCAGTCGATCGTCGACAGATTGCTGCTTTTGGCTTTTCGGTATTCATCCATGCGATCGGCGAGCTCGGCGGTGATCCTTTCATCCAAGGCGCGCAACACCCATTTCGGCGCCGTCGCGGGATTGACCGCCCCGGATCCGTAAATCGTCACCAATGACCCAAGCCCCGGTTTTTCGCTCGTTCCCGCAAAGATTTCCCGCGTGATTCCTTTTATCATAAGCAATTCTTCAATGCAATCAAGCGGCGCGTTTTTCGCGGAATAGGCTGGAGACAAAGATTGGTAATAAGAGGACTCCGCCCCTCGGCCGGTGACCTCGTCGTTTTCGTCGATCCAATCGATGATCGCATCGACAATGTCCCGCGCTTGGTTTGCCTCCAGTTGGAATTCCGGCAGCGTCAAAAGACGCAGCAGGAGGGATCGGACGTTTTCATCGACCACACCGTCATGCACGAGCCTTTGAAGCGGAACCTTTCCCTGTTCATCTTCGATGCGGACCACAAATTGTCCGTTGGGGAAGAAGGACTTGGAATTGGCCGATAGAATCTCGGCATGAGCCCAATCGTCACGCAGGGTATCGTAGTCGTTTTGGGCATGGGCCAAAAGGGCCGCCGCTCCGTAAAAGCCTGATTTGGCGATATAGTAGAGTTTGACCCCGTCGCTGAGATTGGCGGCGTCGAAAACATCCGCGCGGGAGGCGTAGTTGAGCTCCAGCGCGGCGGCAACCAGGATACTGAGGATCAAAAGCACCGTGATGAGCGCGATGCCGGATTGATTTCGCCGAATTTGCCAGGCCCGTTTCATCGTCTCACCGGTACAGAGATTTTCGTCACAAACTTGAAAGGTTTTTCGGTGTCCTGGGGATTGTCCAAGACCAGTTCCACCCCGACCATGGCCGGCGGCCGCCCTTTCTGCGGATCGGTTGTCGTCTGGGTATCCCACGTCCGGTAATCCCTGCCGGATTCATCAAAAAACGTCAGATTCAGCGACCGGAGATTTTCGCAGATCACCACGCCGCCGTCCCTCTTTTTGTCCGTGGCGGGTTTGGGTCCGGGGACATCAGAACGCCAAAGAGAATAACGCCCCTCCGAGTCCTGCTTGACAAAATAGGCGATCGACGCCGGATGTCCCGGCGTGTCGCCTTCTTCAAATCCCAGATGGGCCGCCGACCACAAAAACAGGGAGGAGAACTCCCTGGGCCCCACCATGGCTTTTTCGGATTGAAAAACAAACCCCTTCCCCGACCGTATCACGGCCGAGACGTCGCGATTCATCCGGTCCAGCGTCAGACGCGCCGTTTTGTAGATTCTCGTGTCGTCGTCAATGTCGCGGATCGCGCGAAGGACGCCGCTGTAGGCGCCGTATACCGTTGTCAACGCAAGCCCCAAGATGAAAACGGCCAGTAAAATTTCCACCAAGGTGAACCCCCGCGACTCGGAAAACGCAGAAAAAGCCCCGGCCTTCATCGTGTTCACATCCCGTCCATTTTATAAAAGATCAGCTGATAACTCCCCGCCCCCGGATAGAGTTTATTGAAGACGCCGACCTCGATTCTTTTGAGTCCCGCCATCTGCGTGTCCATAACGCTCAGCTGCCAGCCGTACTCCGGATAGTCCGGCGCGAAATCGCCCGATTGCGCGCGGTTTTCCAGCCGGGATGCCGTCTCGATCTCCGCCATTTTGCTTTGGGCCAAGAAGGCGGCCGTCGTTCGAAAACGAGATTCGGAGGCCAAAGACACACTTTGCGACTGCATTTGAAAAACCGCGACCAACCCGACGGCCAAAATCGACATGGCGATCATAACCTCAAGCAAAGTGAATCCACCCGTCTTTTTTTGCATGCCCGCTTGCCCTCACCTCGCCGCTTCCCGGCCCAGACCATCCTCTACGGAGACCTCAGCATACCGGGGATAAACCGCCGTCACCCCCAAAAAGGGATTGACCACCAGCGTCATCTGCTTGTCCCCCTCCGCCAGATGAATCACCAGCGGGGGACTTGTGCCGTTTTTGCCGAACCGGATCCGAACCTTGCCGTCGGTTTTTTTTTCGTTCCTGCTTGAGACAATGTCGCGAATGGAGACACCGTCGGGTAGTTTTTTGGCCTGTTTTTCCACCTCCAGCCTTTTTTCCGGCGTCATCTCGGAGGTGGCGACAAAATAAGA
>CAZPTW010000497.1:0-2506 GCA_964589235.1 uncultured Smithella sp.
CCGGACTCCAGCACGCGCAAAAGCTTGGATTGAACCGACAGGGAGGAATCACCGATTTCATCCAGCAGAATGGTTCCTTCATGCGCCTCGTCAAAGTAGCCCTTGCGGCCCTCCGTCCGCGCGCCGGTGAACGCGCCTTTTTCGTAGCCGAAAAGTTCGCTTTCGATGAGGCTGTCGGGGATGGCGGCGCAATTCACGTCGACAAGCGGCTTGTCTCGTCTCGCGCTGGTCTGGTGAATCGCCCGCGCCAGAATCTCTTTTCCCGTCCCGCTCTCGCCGATGATCAAAACGGCGATGTCCGACTGAGCCGCCCGTTTGGCCGTCACCAACGCCTGCCGGAAGGCCGGATCGACGCCGATGAGCCCCTCGAAGGCGGGGCCGAGAGGCTCGTGGGGGAAACCGCCCGCCGAATGGGTCGCGCCTTGGATCGCGCCTGTGGATGCGGCGTCATCGCGATGCTTTCCACCCGTCATGGTCGCCTCCCGCCAATTTGTTTATAAAATATACTTTCACGTTCATTTTTGTATACAAATAATACAACTCTGTCAAGCCCTCCGGGAGGCAAAAATACAGGGAAGCGGTGTCTCGTCTTTGAAAGCCCGCTGTGAGGGTCGTCCGAACGGATGTTCCGGCCGGGACAAAGCCCTTGTTTTCAGATTGTAAAAGGCTTAAAAGGAAATGGTATGGTCTTTGCTCAAAAGATCGCGGAAAAACATTTTATCTAAAAAGGAGACATGGCTATGGCAGACATCGTGACGTTTTCCAAAGACGGGAATATCGGCATCGTGACGGTCAACAATCCGCCGGTCAACGCGCTGTCTCAGGCGGTGCGGGCCGGTATCCGGGCGGGCATCGAAAAGGGCATCGCCGATCCGGACGTGGCGGCGATGGTCATTCTGTGCGAGGGCCGAACGTTCATTGCCGGCGCGGACATCCGGGAATTCGGCCGTCCACCGATGGAACCCCATCTACCGGATGTCTGCCAGTTTATCGAAGATTCCCCCAAACCGGTCATCGCGGCGATTCATGGCACCGCCTTGGGCGGCGGCTTGGAAATCCCCCTTTCCTGCCACTTCCGCATCGCGGTGCCCACCGCCAAGGTCGGACTGCCGGAAGTCAAACTGGGACTCCTGCCCGGGGCGGGCGGAACCCAGAGACTTCCGCGCATCGCCGGCGTCCAGGCCGCGCTGGAGATGATCACGTCCGGGACTCCGGTGGCGGCGGCCAAAGCCAAAGCCATGGGCATCCTCGACGAGATTGTGGACGGCGACCTCCGGGAGGCGGCACTCGCGTTCGCCCGAAAAGTCGTCGCGGAGAGACGCCCCCTGATCAAAGTGAGCGCCCTTTCCCCCCGGATGGAATCCCCCACCGTCTTTGAAGACTTCGCCAAAGCCAACGCTAGGAAATTCCGCGGATTCCTCGCGCCGCTGAAATGCATCGAAGCGGTCAAAATCGCCACGGAACGTCCGTTTGCCGAAGGCATGAAGAGGGAGCGGGAAATTTTTCTGGAGCTGCAGGCCTCCGACCAGTCCAAAGCCCAGCGCCACGTCTTTTTCGCCGAGCGTGAAGTCGCGCGAATTCCGGGGCTGCCGGATGATCTGCCCACCCGGGACATCAAGTCCGTGGGGATCCTCGGCGCAGGCACCATGGGTGGCGGAATCGCCATGTGCTTTGCCAATGTCGGCATCCCCGTGAAGCTTATCGACGTCCAGCAGGATTTCCTGGATCGAGGCATGGCCGTGATTCGGAAAAACTATGCCAACACCGTCGCCAAAGGTTCCTTGAAACAGGAGATGATGGACAAACGCATGGCTCTGATCCAGCCGACGCTCGCCTATGAAGATCTCAAAGACGTCGATCTCGTCATCGAAGCGGTCTTCGAAGACATGGCCATCAAAAAGGACGTTTTCAAAAAGCTCGATGCCGTCTGCAAGCCCGGCGCCATTCTGGCCTCGAACACCTCCTACCTCAATATCGACGACATCGCCTCCGTGACGAGCCGGCCTCAGGACGTCATGGGCATGCATTTCTTCAGCCCGGCCAACGTGATGAGACTTCTGGAGAATGTGCGCGGCGCGAAAACCTCTCCCGACGTTTACGCCACAGCCATGAAGATCGGCAAGACCATCGGGAAAGTGCCCGTGCTGGTCGGCGTCTGCGATGGGTTCGTCGGCAACCGAATGCTCTCCAAGCGCACCCGGGAATGTGGGTTTATGCTTGAGGAAGGGGCCCTCCCCTGGCAGATCGATAAAGTGATCTACGACTTCGGCTTCCCCATGGGCCCCTATCAGATGGGCGACATGGCGGGGCTGGATGTGGGATGGAGAAACCGCAAAGCGAAATTTGAATCGCTCACGGATCGGGAAAAGAAATGCAACATTCTGGACAAAATCTGTGAAATGGGACGTTTCGGCCAGAAAACCGGCGCGGGGTTCTACAAGTATGACGAAAAGCGCAACGCGACCCCAGACCCACTGATCGAGGAGCTCATCATCCGGCATTCCGC
>CAZPTW010000498.1:0-2503 GCA_964589235.1 uncultured Smithella sp.
TTGATTTCGTTTAGAACCCTTGCCGTGTTTTCGGCATGCTGTCGGAATACTGGATGCCCGATTTGGGGGGCAGGGAAAGATGGCGACAGCATGCCGAAAACACGGCAAGGGTTCTAAACGAAATCAATCCCCACTACATTCGTTCGCGTCCATTTGTGCCCAGGCAGGGAACAGAAATATTTGAGGAGTATGAAAAAGGACGACTGCATATTTCCTCCCCTCATGAAAGACTGCAAGAGTTGCAAGTCATGATCGAAAAGCTCAACGTGACTTCCCATGTGTGTTTCGATCATAATATGAATTCCTGGACCAATAAACAGGGGGGGCTTCTTTTCTCGCAATCGTATGAAGGTTACAAGTTCCCGGAGCAAAAAGATGAAGTGCTCGCTCTGATCCGGGAAGGCCTGGAGGTCGACGAGTCAAGGCACATCGATATTAAAGACCTGATCGCTTTGGGGTCTTTGTAAATTTGAAAAATCTGATCACGATTCACCACCAACCTTGAAGGAGAAAAAATGGATATGGGAAAAAGAATTGTACTCGGTGTTCAAGTGACCAATCGCGTCGAAAAGGTTTTGGATGTTCAGAAAATTTTGACGGAATACGGATGCAATATCCGGACGCGTTTAGGCCTTCATGAGGTGTCTAAAAAATCCTGTTCCCCCTCCGGTCTTTTGATCCTGGACACCTTCGGTGATGAAAACGAAATTCTTGCCATGGAAAAGAAACTAAAAAAAATAAAGGGTCTGCTCGTTCGGAAGATGATTTTTGAGGCTTGAAATTGATCTTTCCGGGAAAAATTTGGGGTCTTTTCCGGATGAGGATATCCAGAAATCGTCAATGAATGACCTTGGATGTCCGGCGCGTCGGCCGATGCCCTGCCTGGTAACCGATTTTTCTTCCGATGGAATGGACGTCCTTTTCCAGCGTTTTCAGGATATCCGTTGCCGACCCGACATCGGCTCGGCCCGGATAGATATCGTAGCGGGTTTTGTATTGGCTGGGGGTGAAATCCGGCATCACCACGTTTGCGCCGGCTTGGAGGGCCTGGAGACGGCCGTGGGGGTGGAGTGTCGCCAAAGCCGTCGTTGCCGGAATATTGGTGTTGCGGGTGAGAAGACGGGCGATGGCAATGACGCGCAGCGTCAATTCAATGTCATCCTGGCCGATTCCGGCAAGCGGCGTGTCTGGATGGGCGATAAAGGGGCCGATTCCCAACATGTCCGCATCCAGCATTTTCATGAGTAGAAGATCGTCGGCCAGGATTTCATGCGTTTGTCCAGGCAGTCCGACCATATTTCCCGTTCCTGTTTCAAAACCCAGCGCTTTGAGCGTCTTCAGGCAGGAGATCCTTCGGTCCAACCGGCAGCCCGGGCGAAGGTAGTGATAAAGTTCCGGCGATGCGGTCTCGTGCTTGAGGAGATAACGGTTGGCGCCGGCCTCCGCAAAAGCTTGATAATCTTGAGCGGGTCTTTCTCCAAGAGATAACGTGATCACCAAACCGGTCTCTTCTTTTATGGCATGAATCAGAGTGCAGATACGCGTCGTCGTGTAATATGGATCTTCGCCGGATTGGAGAACGACCGTGGAGAGGCCGGCGGATTTGATGTCGCGAGCTGTTTTCAGAATTTCGTCGTCGGTCATGCGGTAGCGATCCAGCTTGTCGTTGGCCTTACGAAGGCCGCAGTAGAGACAATTCCGCTGGCAGAAGTTCGAAAATTCAATGATCCCTCTCAAATAAATGTCGCCGCCGACATCGTTTTGTCGGACGCGATCGGCGGTTTCAAAAAGATCCACGGAATACTCCCCCGGCATCTTCAAAAGTTCAAGGATGTCTTCCCGGGTCATCGGCTTGCCGATTTCCGCTTGAAGAAGCAGCTTTTGAATTCGATCAGACATAGACATCTCTTTTTCCATCCTCAATTTGACGAAGCCGCGTGGCGGCCAGTTGTTTGCGCTTTGTTTTAAAAGATTTCGCCAGGGTTTCCTCAATCAAACGTTCTCCGACGTTTCGCGTTTCTGGGCTTGCGTAATCCATCAAATACTCTTTGAAGGTGAAGAGGGCGTTGGTTTGACAAAATTTCTGGATCAGGCCGGGCTTGGCCAAGTCCATGAAATCCTTGCCGGTGCGTCCCAGACGGTAACAGGCTGTGCAAAAACTGGGGATGTGTCCGTGCTGGCTGATGTCGAAGATCACCTCGTCGAGCGTGCGGGTATCCCCGAGGTTGAACTGTGCCGCGCGGAAGCGGTCGCTTGTGGTATCTGAATATCCCCCAGGATTGGTCCTGGAGCCTGCGCTGATCTGGGAGACACCGTAGGCGAAAACCTCCGATCTGAGCTCTGAGCTCTCCCGAGTGCTCAAAATGATTCCGGTGTAAGGCACCGCCATGCGGATCACCGCTACCAATTTTTTGAACTCGTCGTCGCTGACTGGGCGGGGTGGAGCGATCGCCGCGGGGGCATTCAAGGCCGGTTCGAGCCGGGGAATGGAAATCGTGTGCGG
>CAZPTW010000499.1:0-2493 GCA_964589235.1 uncultured Smithella sp.
GGGGTTTTCGGCGCTGGCTTTCGCCCTGGTTATCGGGCCGCGCAAAGGCTATGGCAATTTCCCCATGGAACCCAACAACATTCCACTGACCGTTTTAGGTACTGGCCTTTTGTGGGTCGGTTGGTTCGGGTTTAACGCCGGAAGCGCCCTGGCGGCAAACGGTACAGCGGTCAACGCTTTGGTGACCACCAATACCTCGGCCGCGACGGCCGGTCTTGTCTGGATGTTGCTTTCTTGGCTGGATGGTCGGCCCAGCACGCTGGGGATCTCAACCGGGATGGTCGTGGGGTTGGCCGCCGTGACACCGGCGTCCGGGTACGTATCGCCGCTGGCCGCCATGGCGATCGGAGCGGTGGCGGCGCCTCTTTCTTATTATTCCATCCGCTTTCGCGAACGCCGGAAATTGGATGAATCCCTGGACGTTTGGGCCTGTCATGGCATGGCCAGCACGTGGGGAATGATCGCCACAGGGTTATTCGCCACCGTGGCCGTCAACGCCGACGGCTCAAACGGCTTGTTTTTTGGAAATCCCTCTCAGCTTTTCGTTCAGGGGATCGCCATTATCACGACCATCGCTTTTTCCTTTGGGATGACGTACGGGCTGGCGAAACTGCTGAACATGAGCATCGGTCTCAGGGTCAAGCCGATTGAAGAAGAAGTGGGGTTGGATATCAGCTCGCACGGCGAGAGGGCCTATTGATTGACAAATCATTCAGGAGACGGTTATGCTGAAAAAAATCGAAGCCATCATTCGCGAAGATAAAATCAATGACGTGATGGAAGGGTTAAGTGAAATCGGCATTGTGGGCATGAACATGTTTGAAGTCCGTGGGCATGGCCGCCAGGGAGGCGTTCAGCTCGTCGGGCGCGCCGGCACCTATCAGGTCAACCTGCTTCCGAAGATTCAAATCAATATCGTGTTGAACGACCGAAATCTGGAAGCGGCCATCGAAGCCATCTTGAAATCGGCCTATACCGGCGAAACAGGCGACGGCATCATTTTTGTCACGCCGGTTGAAGACGTTATCCGCATCCGCACGCGCGAGCGGGGGCCAAGCGCGATGATGTATCCGGGAGACATTGACGAAAGGCGCGGCAAATAGATTCGATCACGAAAAACCGACCGCCCGTCTGGAGAAAATCAGGGCGCTTGAAGTAAGAAGGTCAGCACACGGTCCATCAGTTGGTTGGTCTGCCTGCATTTTTCCGGGTCCGTGGATAAAATCTCTCTTTCCGGTTGCACAAACGACGAAGGGACCAGTTCGTTCCGACAGTGCCGGACCAATTCCACGATCCCCGGCGGGGTCATTTCGAGATGAAACTGAAGCCCGATCACCGACCGGCCGATCTGAAACGCCTGGTTTTTACAGGCCCGGCTTTGGGCGAGATGATAAGCGCCCTCAGGCAGATCGAAGGTGTCGCCGTGCCAGTGGAAAACATCCACCGAAGGGGGAAAATGAAAAATCCCTCTCTCCGGCGGTCGACATCCCTCGATGGGAAACCAGCCGATTTCTTTGACCGGATTGGGATAGACGCCTGCGCCCATGGCACAGGCGATCAGCTGCGCGCCCAGGCAGATTCCCAAAACCGGTTTTCCTGAGTCGATCATGGCCCGGATGAATCGCTTTTCTGCGGCCAGCCAGGGGTGGATTCTTTCGTCATGGACGCTCATCGGACCACCCATGACCACCAGCACATCGACCGCCTCGGGGGAGGGCAGCTCCTGCGACTGGAAAAACAGCGTGGAGCTGATGTGATAGCCTGCCTCCTCAAGCCAGGAGCGGATAGACCCTAACCCTTCGAAGGGCACATGCTGTAGATAATGGGCGTTCATGTCAAGGACCGCGTCTTTTAACCGATGGCCATCCGCCCCATTTCGCCGGTGCGAATGCGGATGCATTCATCCAACGGCACGATAAAAATTTTACCGTCGCCGATATTGCCGGTACGGGCGCCCTTTAAAATGGCCTGAACGGTGGGTTTGACGTAATCGTCATTGACGGCGATCTCGAAGCGCACTCGGCCCATCAATTCCCCCCCGGTGGGATTCCCTTCATAATCTTCGATTCGCCCGGCCTGTGCGCCGCTGCCGATGACACTGGAGACGGTGACTTTGCCCACTTTAACCTCCAACAACGCGTCTTTGACGTCTTTGATCTTGTCTGGACGCACAATCGCGATAACGAGTTTCATGATTTTTTCCTCCTGATCTTTAGTTGGCAATGATTGTGCCAAGATTTATTCCGGTCATTCCCTTCTGTCGAAGGGATTTTTTTGATTCTCACGCGAGCGTCGATACAATTTTGTCGCATCATTCAATGCCTCCCGCTTTTATCACAAAAAAGCGGGGATTGTTATCCGAAAAAATCATTGCCGAAGGCTGGAAGGCCAAGCCCGGGAGCGTCTTGCCTAAAACATCAGTTCAAAACGGATATCTTCTGGGGACAAAGGAGGACTTTTCCATTTGCCGCCCACACTGTCAACATGTGGCAG
>CAZPTW010000500.1:0-2474 GCA_964589235.1 uncultured Smithella sp.
CGGGTAGTTTTCGCCCCCGATCATTTGACGCCATGGCAGAAAGCTTATAGAAGCGGCCGCTGATGTCTTGTTTATCGCCGTGACACCTTTTCGACGGCCTCCGTTTTGACTCATTGCCATCGGCGTTAAAAAACGATATCATCCCGGGCGGTACGGTATTGATGACCAAGGCGACCAAGCGAGCCGGACATGAAGTCCTTTTCCCCGTCTCTTTTTGGAAGATGGCGCTTTTTCTCGCCATGGTGATGGTTTGTGCCCAAGTAAACATCGCCTTCTCCGATGAAACGTTCCGGGTCGATCCCGTCACCCTCAAGGAAGCCACCGACAAATGGGGGAAAGAAGCCCAAGTCCGCCTCTTGGCATGGGAACATCTGATTGTGTCGGATCGAAGCGTCACGGATCGGGAAAAGCTCGAAAAAGTCAACGCCTTCATGAACAAAATTCCATATGGCGAAGATATCGACATCTGGGGACTCGCGGATTACTGGGCGACGCCTGTGGAATTCATCGGCAGGGGCGCGGGGGACTGCGAGGATTACGCCATCGCGAAATATTTCACGTTACGGACCATGGGCGTTCCCGATCAAAAGTTGAGAATCACTTACGTCAAGGCGATGCAACTCAACAGGACCCACATGGTTTTGACCTATGTGAATCACCCGGGGGAGGAGCCCCTGGTTCTCGATAATTTGGATAAATCCATTAAACCAGCCTCGGAGCGGCGCGATCTGATCCCTATTTTCAGTTTCAACGGCACCGAACTCTGGATGGCCCAAACGCGTGGCCAGGGCGAATCGATTCAAAGCAACCGTTTGAAACCCTGGCGGAATCTTTTAAAAAGAATGTCGGATCAAAAATCATAAAGGATTCTACGATGACACTTTATCGGCAATTGATCATTTTGACCATCGGGCTTTTTTTCGTTCTGCTTGTGGGGACGTGGATGATTACTTTTCAAAACAATCGCACATTTGTGATCAACCAGCTTAGCTCTCATGCTCAAGACACGGCCACCTCTTTGGCGCTGGCGATCTCGCAGTATCCGATCGAAAAGGACAGCGGCCGCATTGAGGCCATGATCGACGCCGTCTTCGACCGGGGATATTATGAGATCATCAAACTCACCGACCTCGAAGGCACCCCCGTGAGCGAGCGCAAACTCAAAATCGTCATCGAAGACGTTCCGCGGTGGTTTGTGTTTTTGGTCCCGATTGAAACACCGGAGGCGTCGTCCCATGTCATCACAGGCTGGCGTCAGACAGGCGTCATTTATGTCAAAAGCCATCCGGGCTACGCCTACCAAACGCTTTGGTTGTCAAGCCTCCGCACCTCGATGCTTTTTATCGTATGCGGTCTTTTGGTGGTTCTCGCGGGAGCTTGGGGGTTGCGAAGAATTCTTCAACCGCTTTCGCGCGTGGAAGAGCAAGCCGACGCTATTTGTAGAAAAGAGTATTTCTATCAGGAGATTCTACCGGGCACGAAAGAACTTCGACAGGTGGTCGTCGCGATGAACCGGATGGTCAAAAAAGTTCAGACCATGTTCGAGGAACAGGTCGCCGTTGTTGAAGACTTCCGGCGATCCGCTTACTTCGACGCCCTCACCGGATTGGGAAACCGCCGCTATCTGGAAAGCCAAGTCAAAGCCTACTTCGACGAACGAGGACACGCCGCCAAGGGCATATTCATTCTGGTGGAGCTCAATGACCTCAACGCGCTCAACCAAGCTCGAGGTCTGGATGCAGGGGACACGCTTCTGAAACGCGCGGCGGAAATCCTTCAAGACGTGATAGGACCTTTCTCCCATCCCATCTTGGCCAGGCTCACGGGCGGGGATTTCTGCGTTTTTCTGCCGGACGCGCTTCCCGAAGACGCCGAATCGACCGCCGCCGCGATCACGAATCGGTTATCTGGACTGGCCCCCCTGCACATCCCGGGGCATGAGAGCATCGCGCATGTCGGCGCCGTGATCTTCTCCGAAAAGGCCTCCCTGGGTTTGATCTTGGCCGAGGCCGACCGCGCCCTTCGTCTGGCACAGCAAACCGCCCCCAACACCTGGCGTATCCTGACCGTCGCCGATCAGACAGCCCCCTCCCCCGCCGGACAACAACAGTGGAAGGCCGCACTGGAGAAAGCGCTCAATAACCGCGGAATCCGTTTGGAGGTTCAACCGGTCGTGAAACCGTCGGACAAGACCCATCTTTTGCATCTGGAAATTTTTGCCCGGATCATCGTGCCGGAAGAAGGTCACATTTACAACGCCGACCGTTTTTTGCCTTACGCTGAAAGACTAGGGATGACCTCGCTTTTAGACCGAATGGTTTTGGAGGAGGTGTTCAAGCTCAACCGACAGATCCCGCGTTTGGGTTTTGTCGCGGTCAATATTTCCCCGACATCCCTGGCCGATGCCTCGTTTATGGCATGGTTCAGGGCCACGCTGCCGACTGTCATCGCGGCGCCTCGAATAACGTTTGAAT
>CAZPTW010000501.1:0-2472 GCA_964589235.1 uncultured Smithella sp.
TTCTATCACCTCCATGGTCTGGACTGGGTCGATGTCGTCAGCGCCTTGCAGGCCGATCCCAAAAAGGCCGTGGATATGGCCAGAGGGTACTCTGACAATCCTTTCAACTGCTCTGCCACGCATTACAAAGCCGTTCAGGAACGCCTGACCAGATTCGTCAAATCAGGCCGTCTGGGTCCGTTTGCCAACGCTTACTGGGGCAATCCCTCCTACAAGCTTCCACCGGAAGCCAATCTGATCATCCTGTCTCACTATCTGGATGCCCTGCAGGTCTCCAAAATCGGCGCGCAGATGACGGCCATTCTGGGCGGCAAGAACCCGCATCCGCAGTCTCTGGTGGTCGGCGGTATCACCTCCGGCATGGATCTGTTCGATGCCGATCGTCTGGGCCAGTATAAATTCCGTTTCCTGGAATTGCAGAAATTCATTGAGACGGCCTATATACCCGATGTCATGCTGGCGGCAACCTATTACAAAGATGAAGGCCTCCAGGGTATCGGCGGTGGTGTGAAGAATTATCTTTCCTACGGCGGATTCCCGTTGGATGACGACGGAAAGAACTTATTCTTCCCGCGCGGGGTAGTCAAAAACCGCGACCTGACCAAACCGCTCGAACTCGATGAAAAGAAAATCACGGAAGAAGCCACGCACGCCTGGTACAAGGATAACGACGCCAAACACCCCTATGATGAAACAACGATTCCGGAATACACCGGGTATGACAAAAACGGACACCTGAAAGGCGACGGAAAATACACCTGGTGCAAAGCTCCGCGTTACGACAACAAGCCCCATGAAGTTGGACCGCTGGCGCGTATGGTGGTCGCCTACGCTCAGGGCCATAAGGAAATCAAGCCCCTGATCGATTCGACGCTGAAAAAAGCAGGGCTTCCCGCCAGCGTCCTGTTCTCCACACTGGGCAGAACAGCCGCACGCGCGCTGGAAACCAAATACATTGCGGATCACGCCCTGGCATGGGTGGATGAACTGGTCGGTAACATCAAAAAGGGCGACACCCGCACATGGACGCGTTGCGATGTTCCGGGCAAGCCGGCTCAGGGTCGCGGCATGACGGAACCGCCGCGCGGCGCCCTGGGACACTGGGTCAAAATCGAAAACGGCGTCATCGCCAACTATCAGGCCGTGGTGCCATCGACATGGAATTGCTCACCGCGTGACAAAGGCGGCCTGCGCGGACCCTATGAGGAATCCCTGATCGGAATCAAACTGTCTAAAGTTGATCAGCCGCTGGAAATCATCCGGACGATCCATTCATTCGATCCTTGCATGGCTTGCGCCGTTCATATTATCGATCCGAAAACGAATGAGATCCGGAAATTCAAAGTGGCTTAGCCCCTGGAAGGAGGTTACCATGGAAAAAATCATCAGCGTTAAAGAGTGGTCCCTAGCCATTCGGCTAAACCACTGGGCCATGGCTCTCTCGATTTTTGTCCTGATTGTCACCGGGTTTTATATTGCCACCCCCTTTACCATCTGGCAAGGCGAAACGGTGGACAAGTTCTTTATGGGCAATGTCCGTTTTGTCCATCTGCTCTTCGGAGTGATGCTCGTGTTTTTATTTATCTGGAGAGTTTACCTTGCTTTCTTTTCGCGCTTTCATGCGGATTGGAAAGATTTCCTGGCGTTCACCAACATTAAAAACTTCATCCATCAGATTAAGTTTTATTTGCTGATCACCAAGGAAGGACCGGAATACAAAACCCTCTACGGGCCATTGCAGTCGCTTGCTTATCTGGGGTTGCTGTTCATGGTGTTAGTCATCTGCATCACCGGCCTCATTTTGATGGGCGCCGGTTATCATGCGGGATTTTCATGGGTTATCTACACGATCTTGCGCCCCCTTGAAAATCTGCTGGGCGGATTGGCCACGGTTCGTTATATTCACCACATTTTCACCTGGTTTTTCGTCCTCTTTATCGTGGTGCATATTTATATGGCGTTTTGGTACGACTATGTCCTTAAAAAAGGAACCGTGTCTTCCATGATCAGCGGCAACATTTTCAAGAAGGTCAAAGAATAAATCAACTTGACTTAAAATATTAAGCATTCGCCTCAAAAGGGGGGAGACACAGCTTCCTCCCCCTTTTTTGGGTTTTTGAGTTCTTTATGTCAGAAAAGAAACAAGTCACTGTTTTGGGAATCGGAAACATCTTGATGGGTGACGAAGGGTTCGGTGCCCACTTCGTTCGTTGGTTGTCCCGACGTTACCGTGAAACCGACGACTTTCGGATGGTCGATGGGGGGACGCTGGGCTATAAGCTCTTGGACATCATCTGCGGCTGCGATCATCTGATTGTCGTGGACGTCTTGAAACTGGACGATACCCCTGGATCCATTTACCGCTTTTCAAAAAAAGAAATGGAATTACACATGCCGCCACCGACCACAGCCCATGAAGTCACTTTTTCCGATGTTCTTTTCAAAAGTGAGCTTTTGGGCGAGGCGCCGGAG
>CAZPTW010000502.1:0-2466 GCA_964589235.1 uncultured Smithella sp.
TGACATAATTCAACCCGCATCCCTCAGAGAGCAAAATACGGTCGATCTTCACGGGGGGCCCCACATTATCGCCAGGACTATACTGAACGGGAAATTTATAGGGATCAAGAAACAATTCTTGTTGCCGCCCATCATTTGTCTTTTGAGCTTTCAGGATGACAACATCGTTTAACGTCACCTGCGTGTCTTGACCAAATTTCCCATGCTCATCCACTTTCTTGAGCTCCCCATGCTTCGTTATAAAGTGATTGAAAAAATTACCCTTGTCAGCATTTAAAAATTTCTTTAACGCCTCTTCCATATCGGCGGATGTTTTGGTTTTTGGAACCGATTGTTGGTCTGCGTTTTCTGCTGCTGTTGCGGGCTTCTGGTTATTCACAGCTCCAGCCTGCAAAAAGGTTATCGTTGCGAAAGCTACAAATATTACCGCGCTAATTACATATTTCCTCATGCTTTCATATCCTCTAAACTTTCATGTTTTTTGCGCTTTTCAACGCGTCTGCGATGACCAAGACATCGCGCGCCAGTGGGGTATCCGACTTATCACACATAAAATTAGTGATTTGAATCTTTCGATTCACAACTTCTTGTACCCAATCACGAAAAGCCGTGATCCAGGACTTGCCGTTTTTTGTGTAATATTCCTCTGCCTTAGATGCATTCACCTGCCGTTTCAAAAGATCTTCCGATCTTTTTTCGGTGAGCGTCTTTTCGATAAACTTGATGGCGTCGCCCAGACCCAAGAGATGGCACAGGTACATCACTTTGGCCTTGTCCGCGTCATTGAGGGAGGCCACGGGGTAACCGGCATTTGCCAAACCTCTCATGTTGAGAACGGCATAATCCACCGCCGCGAAAATGGCATGCTCCGGAACATACCGCAAATCGAGAAGCGCCTGAAGGTGTTTGTCCGTCGCCGTGCGCCTTCCGGCCATGTACGGCTTGCACGAAAGGATTCCGGCAAGTGAGCCTGGCAAGTCGTCTTTTTTGGAAAATACCAGCGAACCATTGGAAAGAACGAAAACCAGCTTGCTTTTTTCGGTTTTCACCGTGACCGTCTCCATCTTCCCCGTCTTGCGATTCCGCCGTTTCCTCTTTCTTTCGATGGTCACGTTTTTCGTCGTCAGCCAGCCTTTCCCCCGAACCCATTGGTTAAGCCGCGTGCCCTCCGTAAACGCCAGGCTGATCCACGAGCCGTCCAGAAACTGCGTCATCCCCGTCGCGCTGGAATCGCCAAACGCTTTCGACCGCTCGTCCCATTCGCTGGTGTCTCTTTTTCGAAAGGTTTTCGCTTCCCCTGTCTTCTTGTCAATGACGGGTTTGCCGTCTTTTCCTGTCACCACTTTTGGGACAAAATTAACTTTTCTGGCCGCCTCCGCGTCTATCGAGGTCGATATTGATGACATCAAGAATTGTCAATGCAGCCTATATCGTTATTAAGGCCCGAACTCTCATCCGGCCTGCATTTATGGCCGCCGGAATGGGGTTTTGTCAGGTTTAATTTGTCGAGGATTCTTCTTATTCTTCTTATCCTCCTCTTCCTTCCGCATGTAATAATCCCAATCCATCTCGACACGGTCACAGGTGTAATATACCGCCCGCTGATTGACATGCATGTAGATATAACTCTTTTCTTTACCCCACTTCACTTTTTCCAGATAAACATAGCCCTCCAGATCCGGATTAAACCCGAACCGTTCCGACACAAACGGCTTGTCGCAGGTAAAATCAAGAAGAATGAACTGGGTGACATAATTCAACCCGCAGCCTTCAGAAAGCAAAATACGGTCGATCTTCACGGGTCCCTTCCCAGGGATGTGATCCTCGCTTCTTTGAAAAGTCAGCTTGGAGGGATGAACGAAGACCTCTTGCTGCCGCCCGTCAGGGGTCTTTTGCGCTTTGAAAATGACAACGCCATTTAGCATTATGTGCGTGTCTTTGCCGAAATTTCCATATTCATCCCCTATTAAGAGTTCTCCGTGCTTGGTAGCAAAACGCTGGAGATAGTCATTTTCCGTACTCAAAAAATCCTTCAACGCTTTTTCTTTGGCGGAAGACGTCTTGTTTTTTGGAACCGGTAACCGGTTTTCTTCTTGCACTACTGTTGACGGCTGTGGGGGTTGCGCCATTGCATTCTGCAAACAAAAGGTTAAGGTTGCGGTCAAGGCTATGGATATAATCAGGTAAATGGCTTGCTTGTTCATTTTTCCCTTCCTCTATGCTTTTTTGTTTTTTGCGCTTTTCAATTCATCGACAATGGTCAAAACGTCGCGTACAATCGGCGCGTCCGACGTGTCGCACATAAAATTTGAAATCTGAATTTTCTTGTTTACCGTTTTTTGCACCCAGGAACGAAACGCGTGTCCCCAGTTTTTGTTGTTATCTTCATAATATCCTTCCGCCTCCGATGCTTTGACCTGCCGTTTCAAAAGATCTTCCGATCTTTTTTCGGTGAGCGTCTTTTCG
>CAZPTW010000503.1:0-2460 GCA_964589235.1 uncultured Smithella sp.
AATCACTTCGGCCTCAACCTGGTCGACGAGGGGCTCGATTTCCGCCACGCGGTGGATTTGAAAAAAGGGGATGAAAAAAATTTTTTCACCGGTGGAAGTGGTGTTCTCCCGGAGGGATTGCTCGACGACAAGGATATGCTCAAGGCCGCGGCGGCTTTTTTCATTCTCACCGCGGCAATCGGCATCTATCTCGCATATGCCTGCGGCTGGCCTGTTTTGTTTTTGGGGCTTTTTGGAATGGCCTGTTCCATTTTTTACACCATGCCTCCCATCCGCTACGGTTACCGGGGGTTTGGAGAACTGGGGCTTTTGGTGAATTTCGGTCCGGTGATCGTGATGGGGGCCTATTTCGTTCAGGCGCGGTCTTTTGCCCTCGAGCCCTTCATTGCGTCTTGGGTGCCGGGTCTGATGATGTGGTCGATGATCATCATCAATGAAATACCGGATTATGAAGCCGATACCCAAGGCGGGAAGTGGAACCTTGTGGCTCGATTCGGAAGGGAGACAGGGGTTGTCTTGTACGGGATGGGGCTGGCCGCGGCGTACGGGGTTTTAATGGTCGCTGCGGGATTGCGGGTGCTTTCGCCTTTCATCTTGCTGGGGTTGGTCAGTTTCCCTTTTGCCTTGAAATCCCTGGTCGTCATGAGGCGGCACCTCAAGAACCCTTTGGCCATGGCGCCTGCGAATCTCGCGATGATCAAGGTTCACAATCTCACGGTGTCCGCGATGATCGTGGCTTATGTCATTGAAGTCTTTCGTCGAAGCTCCTAAATTTTTAAAGAGGTGTACTATGAAACGAGGGATCCCCTCCCATCACAAGACGCCGACTCTGGTCGATCGTGTCTGCAGAAAAATCGTTTTCGGCGTATTTGACAAAATGAAAACAGGCGGCTTGACCTTTCAATTGCCGGATGGGCGCATCCGACACTTCGGTGACCGAAACGCGCCTGACCAGGCGACGATGACGATTCACGACGACCGTTTTTTCAGAGACGCGGTCGTGGGGGGCGATGTGGGACTGGGGGAGGCTTACATGAACGGATGGTGGGATACGACCGATCTTCCCGCTCTCTTTCGCCTGTTCATCAAAAACCGTCGGGAACTGCTCAACGGTAATGTCGCCACCGCGTGGCTTTTGCGTCAGAAAGATCGCCTGCTGCACCTGCTGCGCGCCAATACGCCGATCGGATCACGCCGCAATATCGGTGAGCATTATGACCTGAGCAATGACTTTTTTCAGCTGTTTCTGGATCCGACCATGATTTATTCCTGCGGTCTTTATACGAGTGACAAGGACACTTGCCAGGAGGCCCAGCGCCGCAAGATTCAAACGATCATCGAAAAAGCGGGCATTCAACCGTCCGATCATGTGCTCGAAATCGGCTGTGGTTGGGGCGGTTTTGCCTTGGAGGCCGTCCGGCAAACCGGTTGCCGTATCACCGGTATCACGATTTCAGAAAAGCAACATGAACTGGCGGAAATGCGGGTTCGTCAGGCCGGCCTTCAAGATAGGATCAATATTCTTCTGAAAGACTATCGGCACATGACGGGGCTTTATGACAAGATCGTCTCTATTGAAATGTTAGAGGCGGTGGGACATCGTTACCTGGGGACGTTTTTCAAAGCCTGCGATCGGTTGCTCAAACCAGCCGGAAGATTGGTTCTTCAGGTCATCACCATTCCCGATCAAAGCTATGAAACCTACCGGCGTAAAACGGATTGGATTCAAAAATACATTTTCCCCGGGGGGCATTTGCCCTCTCTGACGGCGCTCGTTTCGGCGATGACCCGAAAAACGTCTCTTCTGGTGGAGAATCTGGAAGACATCGGCATGAATTACGCCCGGACGCTCAAAGACTGGCGCGAGAAATTCCTGAGCAATATAGATAAAATCGCTGCGCTGGGGTTTGACGAGGTTTTCCGACGCAAATGGATTTATTATCTGGCGATCTGTGAAGCCGGTTTCCAGGAACGGGCCATCGGCGATATCCAAGTCGTGTTCCGTAAACCCTCCTGACGAAAAGAGAAAAAAAAGATCGATCGATGCCGAACAGGGGCGATCGCTCTTTTGTGACCAAGAAGGACGATGTTTTGATGATCACTGAAATTGCTGAAAACTTTTATCGTTTGACGCTGCCTATGCCTTTCCGGCTGCGTCATGTTCACGTCTACGCCCTTTTGGCCGGCTGTGATGTGCTTTTGTTTGACACGGGCATGGCCATGCCCGGGGCGTTTGAAAAGTTGGAGACGGATTTGCGGGGCATCGGTGTCTCCGTCGCATCGGTCCGGAAAATTTATTTGACGCATGTCCATACCGATCATTGCGGCATGACCGCGCTCCTTCAGGAGAAATCGAAAGCGTCCCTGTATCTGACGGAGACGGCTCATCGGGTTCATGCGTATTTTCAGGAAGGCAAGGACCTGATCGCCAAGGCCCGGAGCTTTTACGCCCGGCACGGC
>CAZPTW010000504.1:0-2442 GCA_964589235.1 uncultured Smithella sp.
CGACAACCCCACGGCCGGCTCAAGGCCGCTTTCGGCTTCCGCCTGTGGTTTTGTCCCAGGTGCCGGCGGCGCGATGCTGGTGTTGGAAGAGTTGGAGACGGCGCGGGCGCGCGGGGCGAGAATCTACGCGGAGGTTCTCGGGGGCTATGTCAACTGCGGCGGGCAGAGAATGGGCGGATCGATGACGGCACCCAATCCCACAGGGGTGCAAAAGTGTATCCAGGGGGCGGTGGCGGACGCCGGGATCGATCCTTCGGATGTCGACGCGATCAACGGCCATTTGACGGCGACCTACGCCGATCCGCTGGAAGTCAAAAACTGGGCGATCGCTCTGGGGCGAACGCCGGACCGTTTTCCATACATCAACTCGACGAAATCCATGATCGGCCACTGCCTGGGCGCGGCCGGGGCCATTGAATGTGTGGCTTCCGTCTTGCAGGTTTACAAAGGATTTATTCATCCCTCCATCAACAGCGAGGATGTGCATCCCGACATTGCAGAGTACGCCGACAAGATTCCTCAGCAGTGCATTGAATTTCCACAATTGCGGATATTGGCGAAAGCCGGCTTTGGGTTCGGCGATGTCAACAGTTGTTTGATCTTTAAAAAATGGGAAGAATAAAAAAATAAAAAAGGAGAATCGGACTATGGATGACAAGAAGATCTTTGAAGAAATGGTGAATATTTTGAAAGCGTATACCAAAGACGTCGCGCTTCTGGAGAAAGCGACGTTGGAGACGCATATCTTAAACGACCTGAAAGTCAACTCGGCGCGTCTGGTCGACGTGATCATCAAATGTGAGGATGTCTTCGGCATCAGCGTCGAAGATGATGAGGCGGACAAGATTCGTACCATCGGAGACGCGGTGAAAATCATCAAACAGAAACTCGGGTGAGATTATGGACAAACGATCCAGGTTTGGCCTGCATTTGCAGGATGTATTGGGGCGGCTGGCGATCTTCTTCATCGCGCCGTTTTATTTCTGCATTGCGCATGCGTTGTTTTACCGGATAAGGAATCTGAAGGAAATCCGCCGTCAGTGTTCCGAGGCCTTTAAAAAACACGAAGGGCCCTGGATTATTTGCGCCAATCATTTGACAATGATCGATTCCTTCATTCTGGGATATGCCTGTTTTAGTTTCTTCGACCACTTTACGTCTTTCAAAAGACTGCCCTGGAATCTTCCCGAAAGAAAGAACTTTCAGAGCAACATTTTTTTGGCTGTCCTGTGCTATCTATCAAAATGTATTCCCGTTGACCGCGGAGGGTCCCGCGAGAAGACGAAGTTGCTTTTGGAAAAGTGTATTTATCTTTTGCGCAAGGGGCATACCATCATGATCTTTCCCGAAGGGGGACGATCGCGGACGGGAAGAGTCGATCGAGAGAATTTCTCTTACGGTGTGGGCCGCTTTATTCAGGAAGTGGAAAATTGCAAAGTCCTATGTGTTTACCTGCGCGGCGACCGGCAGAAGGAGTACAGTCTCATTCCAGCATGGGGCGAGAAATTTTATGCGGCGGTGGAAATTTTTGAACCGGCGCGTGTCGAGCAAACGGGTCTGCGTGCGCAAAGGGAATATGCCTCGCAAATTATTGACCGCCTGGCGGAGATGGAGGATCATTACTTTGCCATTCGTCGGAAACGACATCATCGACTTGAAGGATCCGGCCAACGCGAAAAAAAACACGGATTTGCGCTTTCTGAAGAAAATCCTCGCTGACGGCGAAATTCAACAGGTTCGGAATTCTTCCGATCCGGATAGAACGTTGTGGTCGTTTTGGGCTTGTAAAGAAGCCGCTTTCAAAGTCTTACAGAAAATCGCCGGCGATGCGGCCTTTACGCCGCGCCGGTGGTCTGTTTCGTTCAACAGGGACGACAAGGAAGACGGGAAAGATGAACATCGCCCCAGACAGTCCGATCCTCCCTGTCAGGGGGTTGTTTCCATCCCCCGGCAGATGGATATCCCTTTCATCCTCCACACCCACCCTGATTTCATCCATTGTATTGCCGCCGATACTCATGCGACATTGGCGCGATCCATCCGGGCGGTGAATCATTTATCTGAGAAAACGGGAAATTTGGATGATGATCCGTCCGCGTTTGGGCGATTGTGCCTTGCCAAACACCTTGGGGACCTGTTTTCCGGCGGTGGAAAAGTCGACATTCGACGTGCGGAAAAAAACGGGATTTTGCAGCCCCCCGCCGCGTATCTCCAGGGTATGCCGGTGAAAGTCGACATCAGTTTAAGCCATGACGGGGTGTTTGCCGCATACGCGTTTGTTTGTCTTTGATTTCGGGCGGAATTCAGACGGCAGATCTTGTTGCGGTGTCTTTTCTTGTGTGCTAAGGAAGCTCGACCGTTTGGCTTCAAAATATTAATCCTGAATGAAGGAGGGGGCTATGGAGCTCAGGGATGTGGTCGCCTTAGTAACCGGTGGGGCGT